>CAMJNF010000130.1 GCA_946407235.1 uncultured Fibrobacter sp.
GTTCGTTGGACTTAACAATAACGCCGATCACGATAATCCTTTGGTTAAAAATTCACTTTTTTTGATAGCCAAATATACCTAAATATTTAAAATCCGTCAAGGGTAACATTTTATAAGCATTTCTTGCCCGCTCATCTTTGCTACTCTCAAGCGGTCTTTGCCACCTGAAGCGCGCCCTCAGGTTCGGCCTCAGCCGCCACCGGAGAAACAGCGTTTTCGCAGCCCTTGTACTCCACAGCAAGCATGGTAATGTCATCAAACTGCGACGCTTTACTCACAAAGGCGTCGATCTGTCGCTTCACAAAACGGCACATTTCCTTTGTACCATTGCCGCCACCACGCGTCAACGCATCGAGCAACCGATCGTTACCGAACAATTCGTTATGCTCGTTAGTTGCTTCCGTCACACCGTCCGTATAGAGGAACAACGTATCGCCCGGGAGAAGATCAAGCGTCTGCGCCTTGTAGCGCGAATTTTCCATCGCCGCCATCGCAACGCCCGCCTTGCTTTTAGCAAATTCAACAGAGCCGTCCTTGTGGCGAATTACAGGCGGATTGTGACCTGCAGACGCAAATTCCACATGTCCCGTATTCAAGTCTATAAAGCCCATCCACACCGTTACGAACATGTTCGCACGGTTACGCTTGGCAAGTTCATAGTTCGAATGTTCAAACGTCTCGACCACAGACTTCAAGTTTCTCGCCATGGTGCGCAACACAATTCGAGAAACCATCATGAACAAAGCGGCAGGAACGCCCTTGCCCGAGACATCGCCCACGACCACACACAGGCGTCCATCGTCCAGTTTGAAAAAGTCGTAGAAATCACCACCGACTTCCTTCGCCGGAAGCAGGAACGGAGTCAGTTCATGACAAGGGTCTCCGGAGCCTTCTTCGCGTTCATCCATCGACAGGAACCCCAACTGGATGTCCTTTGCAAAATCAAGTTCACTTTCAATGCGGTCCAAATCCTTTTGCTTTTCCATGTGCTCCTTAAGCGACGTACGCATGTTCAGGAACGCCCATGCAAACTGAGCAATTTCGTCGTGTCCCGAAAGGTGCGGAATAGCCACATCAAAATCACCTTGCCCCAGTTTCCTGGCGGCCACGGCAAGTTCCTTGAGCGGACGGGATACCCTAGACGAAATCACGAATATCAAAAGCAGCATCACAACATAGCCTGCAACGCTCATCCACGCAAACATCTTTTCCAGAGAACGCTGGCTTTCCATGTACTCGTGAGCGGGCCACACAATCATGAACGTCCAGCCATTTGATTCCATCGCCTTGAAGTAAATGACCGTTTCCATGCCATCGGCTGTAGAGCCCATGAAAAGGCCTTTTCTCATACTACGTACAGTCTTTTCGAATTCCGTGACCGTCTGCTCGCCCATTCCTCCAGAGAGGTTCGACAATTTTTCCTTGAACACAATTTCATTTTGCGGGTGCGCAATTACAGTATTGTTTGCCGACAAAACGACAACGTAACCCGAATCCGATACAGGGATCGAAGCAACCGTTTCCTTGAGGAACGCAATGGACATGTCCACACAAAGAACACCTGCAAAAACGGTATTTCCATACTCATCTTTCTGGTAGATTGGAGCTGTGTAAATAGCTATCGGCTCCTTGATAAAATCACCGACAAACGGTTCCTGCCAAAGCCCTTTCTGCATGTTCTTCGTGCTCTTGTACCAAGGTTTGTCGAGATAGTCGTTGCCCTTCATAATCTTAATTTCATTTTTCGAATACTGGGCAAGACGCATCACTTCTTGATGCCATTTAGACTTCGGAGCCATCCCCGGTTCGTAAGCAACAACAACCGCAAGCACTTGCGGAAGCGTTTGCCTTGCATCAAAGACCGCTTGGGTCAAAAAATCATCCAGGTCCTGACCTGCAAGCATTTCTTTGCCGAGCACTTCGGCATATTCGTCACCAAACCTTTTCCCTTTTTCAAACAGTTTTTCGATAATAGCAACATTGGCGAGACTGATTTCCTCGCCTCTTTGCGTGAGTAGCGTCGAAAGCTTGCTCTGCACTTGAAAACTGAGAACCCCGAACAGCGTCGCAAACACGATGCTGAAACCAACGAGGGTCATCAAGGACTGCTTAAACGCCAGCCCGTGCACATTGAAGCCCATAATAACCTTTTCTTTTTATTACAACTAAAATTGTTTTTTGTTACAAATAGAAATATTTCAAACGCTTGTCAAAGGCGATTTTCCAAAAAAGGCTCTTTTTTATCCCCAAAAACGCAATGTGACTTTAGTGGGCCAAAACGGCAAAAAACTTAAACATTTGAGCACTAAAAATAGATTAAATGGCGAAAAAAGCCCATAATTTTTTGTAAAATTTTATTAATTTTCACGAAATCAAACCTTCATAACTTGCGAAGTATCAAAGACTTATGTATATTCTTTGTAAGAATAATACAAACAGCTATAGCCACATTTTTTTAACGCGGAGCACAAAATAATGAAGCTGCAATCGGTATCTTTCATCGGGGCAATCACCCTTTCCTGTGTCTTGCTCGCCGCCTGCGGTAGCAAGGAAGAACAACCGGTTCCTCAACCCGAAGCAAAACCCGTCGTTGAAGCGCCCGCACCGGCCCCTGTCCAGGAAGCCGCACCGGCACCAGAACCAGTTCAAGAAGAACCGGCATTGGTCCCAATCCAGTCTCTTAGCGAAGAACAATCCGCACCCGAAACCCATGCAGCACCGATTTCCGCAGTCGAACAGGAATCTAGCGGTCCGTTCGTCATCCAGGTGAGCATCCAAGCTTCCAGAAAAGCCGCCAACAATGTGGTAAGCAAGCTCTCCGACCAAGGCATCAAGGCTTACGTTGCCGAAGTCGAAAATCCAGGCGAACTCGAAGGCACGTTCTACCGCGTACGTGTCGGGTACTTCTCCTCGATTGCCAGTGCTCAGCAATTCGGCAAGGAAGTTCTCGCTCCGCAAGGTTACGCAGGCTGGGTGGACAACCGCAAGAACGACCGAATCGGCCAACCGAGCGCAAGCGAAGACATGTAACTTTTTATAGCAACGAACTGATAAAGGCCCCGCGATGCGGAGCCTTTTTTGATTTAGGATTTAAGAAACTGGATTAATCGTCTTCGTAAAGAGTGCCGTTTTGGGCCCTCATGTAACCATCGTCGCACATGGCCTGGAAATTGGCAGCGGTTTCTTCCACATCCCTTCGATCGCTGTCATCACGCTGTCTTACGTGCACAGAATTCGATGTGCATTCTACCTGGTAGCTGCCATCTAACCACTTCCTGGCTTCATCCTTCTCGTCCGCGCATTCTTCAGCAGCCTCTTCAAGATCAGTGAAAACGATGTCCGTCGACCAAACAGAATAATCATAACCATATTGATCCTGATAAACCGTTTGCGATTGTTTATAGGATCCCTCCGTATATGTTTCAGAAAGCGTAACGGAATTGTCCGTACGAGTCACATTGCATGAAAAACCGTTCACACTCTTTCCGGAGCCACCATTAGCACTGGTACTAGAATCACAAGCAGTCATGGCTAGCATAACCGCAGAAGCAAGAATAAGCTTTTTCATAATAAGATCCTTTTTAAGAACACAGATAATGTAGAAATATAAGTTAAAAAACAATTCTAACGATCAAATGGTCAAATAAAATCCGACATTTTACGTTTGAAAACCCTGCACAGCGCCTTGCCGTAAAATCTATATTTGGGGGCATGCCTACTAAAAAGCCAAAAGTATTTGTCGTGCATCTTGGATGCGCTAAAAACCAGGTCGACGCAGAAAATCTCGTCGGCGAGATGCTCCATGCGGGATTTGTCACCTGTGATTCCGCATCTAAAGCGGACTACATCCTCGTGAACACTTGCGGTTTCATCGAAGCTGCGAAAGAAGAATCCATCAACGCGATTCTCGCCCAAGCGAAGGCAAAGAAGGCCAAACAGAAGCTGATTGTGGCGGGCTGTTTGAGCGGCCGCTACGGCGAAGAACTGATGAAGGAACTGCCCGAGGTGGACTACTGGGTCGGCACGTACAAGCCCGGCGAACTTTTGAAGAAAATGGGCATTGTCGCTCCGCAGAGTTGCGACGCCGAGAACCTCCCCCGCATGAACTTGGGAGGATTTTCGCATCACGCTTATCTGAAAATTGCGGAAGGCTGCAACCGCCGTTGCGCTTACTGCGCCATTCCCTTGATTCGCGGCAAGCAGGATTCGCGTTCCATCGAAGACATCGTAGCAGAGGCAAAGGACCTCGAAGCCCAGGGCGTCAAGGAAATTACTTTGATCGCACAGGACACGACTTACTTTGGGCGTGAAAAGGGCAAGAAAGGCGGCACTCTCGCACTGCTTTTGCGCGCCATTTTGGACAACACGAGCATTCCGTGGATCCGCATGCTTTATTGGTACCCGATGTTCGTGGACGACGAGCTGTTGGACTTGATGGCAAACGAACCGCGCCTTGTAAAGTACGTGGACATGCCGATCCAGCACGCAAGCGACAAGATGCTCAAACTCATGAAGCGCAATTACCGCAAGGCAGAACTCGTTGATCTTTTGCACAAGATTCGCGAACGCATCCCGGGCGTGACGCTCCGCAGTACGGTGCTTGTCGGGTTCCCCGGCGAGACGCATGAAGATTTCGAAGAACTGATGGAACTTCTGCAAGACGTGCAATTCGACCACTTGGGCGGCTTCGTGTTCAGCCCCGAAGAAGGCACTCCGGTCATGGAGATGGACCTCCCCGCCGTGGACGAAAGCGATGCCCGCGCAAGACTCGAAGCCGTCACGGACTACCAAGAAGAGTTGGCTGCCGATTACGCAGAAAGCATGATCGGAAAAACGATCAAGATCATCATCGACCAGATCGCCGAAGAAAGCGAATACCATTTCTATGGCCGCACGGAAGGCAACTCGATGGAAAACGACGACATCGTGAAGGTCATCGAAGGCGATGGCGACGTGGGAGAATTCCACAACGCACTCGTCGTTGATGCCGAACCGCATGAACTTGTCGTGAAGATTGTGGACTAATTCGGAATTAGGAAGTAGGAATTAGGAGTTTTTAATTAGGCTGCGCAGCCGCAATTATCTCATTTCCTCATTCCGAAATCCGAATTCCTAATTATCTTATCACCTAATATTATTATATTTGCCCGTGCACTTGCATACGCCCGTGTATCACAATGGATAGTGTCCTTCCCTCCGAAGGAAGGTATTCCGGTTCGATTCCGGACATGGGTATTAAAAACAAACAAAAAGCCCGCCGTTCGATGAACTGGCGGGCTTTTTAGCACTTAAGCTAGAAGCACATTACTTGGCGTTTTTGCGATCCTTTTCACGCTGACGACGGCGTTTTTCGGTATCATCCGGGAAGAATTCCGGGAGTGCAAAACCAATCGTAACGCCAAACACGATGCCCTTATCGTCCATGCCATTAGGCTTGTTCACGACGCGAGAAGCATAGGTATCTTCGAGTTCGGTTCTAGAGTCCTTGGTTTTCTTGAAGCTCGGGTTTTTATCCGGTGACTTCTTGAGATCCGGTGCATAGTACATACCGAAGGAGAACTGCAGATAATACCATTCATTCGAGAGGTAAGACACCAAGATATCAAACTGAAAACCCTTCACAGAAATCAAGCTACGGAGACCAGTTTCATCCGGTTCCATGTCATGGTCGAAATAAACCGTACCATAAGAAGCAGACAAGCCCAAGTGGATAGGAATCTTCGGGAAGAAGTAGTAGTTGATACCGACCTTATAACCCGAACCACCTTCAAGTTTCATGTAATCAAATTCGCTATCCTTGACCTTCGGCAAGAAACCAAAAGAGGCAAAAGCAGCGATATGCCAACGGGTGATATATTCAATACCAGCACCGAGGCCCATGCCCATACCAGATTCACCCATAAACGGCATACGGGAACCGAGACCCACTTCGAAAATGAGACGGTCCTTCAGCCAGTCACGACGGCGTTCAGAGTTTGCATATTCATCCAAACGCTGTTCTTCTTCAAACTTTTTGCGGGAAAGATAGTCCCTTCTCTGGGCAGCACTCATGCCAGCCATGGAAGCTTCGACATTTTCCTCGTCATCATCGTCTTCAACAGCCTTGTTTGCGACCGGAGCGCTTTCCGGAGCAGATACAAAGCCCTCATCGGCGTCTGTGGTCGGAGCAGCGGGAGCTTCCACCGTTTTTTCGGCAACCGGAGCTGCCTTTTTCTTCATAGATGCTTTACGCCCTTTGGAAGGAGCGGCCCATGCAACCAAACTAGCCAAGCACAACAGCAACAACAATTTTTTCAGCATTAAAAAAGCCTCGGATAAATAACCACGCTTGGAATATAACTTTTTATAGAAGTTTTTTTCGAAAACTTCATGTAAAAGTTCTTTTTTCGTTTGATTTTACAATTTTGTAAGTTTTTTAAGACGTCTATTCGACCTTTGTCAGCTCGGCCTTGATGCTTCCAAGCTTAATTTCGCACTGCATGAGCACCGGAAGACGCTTTTCGTCATCGGTGAACCAGATAAAAATGCGACCGCTGGACTTGAAAATGCCATCGCCATCCAAAACAGGCTCAATTTTGACCGTATTGAACTCGCCAAGGTCCGTTTTGATTTTTTCACGTTTATGGACAACGACCTTAAGTTCGTAGCGTTTTTCCCCGCTCACAGCAGCAAAACGGGAGGTCGTCCCCTCTTTCAGCGGAAGCGTTCGCACAAGATAAAACGCCGACATGATGCTGTGTTCAAGACCTTCGATGGTCACGGACGTATCTGCCGAACGCTTGACATAATGCCTGACTGGGTCCTTGAAAACGGTATCGGAAAGGAAAGCCTTCTTGTTATTGCGGTCAAAACGGATAAGCGACTTGTTGTGGAAAGTTCCTTCGTGGAGGGATTTTCGGAAAACATCCGTCATAAGGCCCTTTTTGTGGACAAGTGTGTAAACCGTATCATGGACAGGATAAAACTTATTGACAGTCTTATTAGCGGTGGCATACGTCAGGAATTCCACCTTGCCATCTTTACGAGGCTTGACTTCGAGCGTTGCATACCCCGCCGTGATAAAGCCCCAGCTGAGTTCATATTCAAGACGCTCGCCCTTCATCCACGGAGCTTTCATTTCGGGAAGGGTCTGCCACTTGGGGAGTGAAGCTGAGGAAGAGGGCACGGAGCTTGAGGATTGCGCTACGAGAGTCGCCGAGGACTGTGGATTAGCTAAAGCTTCTGCAACACGAGACTGCGCCGCGCTTTGGGACTGCGATTCGAAAGTCGCCGCGCTTTGGGACTGCGCGGATGAGGAAGAAGAATCTTTAGAACCACCTCTTGATAAGGTCCAACAGTCAAATGATACTTGTCCTTGGGTTGCTGTAGCAAATCCAGATTCCCCAAGTACAACAGCCCTTCCCCTTGAGCACGAATCTGAGGATGTAATCAAGCCAGCCTCTCCTCCAGACAACCCAGACTGAGCAAAAACAACATGACCGGCAAATGGCACAGCCAAGAGCAATAAAAATCCCAGCAAAACACTTTTCAAAGCACGATAAAACATAGGCCCCAAAACTCTTTATTAATGGACAAAATTTAAGATAAGGACAATATATAAAAGTCGAAAGCGATAGATACAGCTACATGTGCGCAAAATCAAAGAGACTATGACAAAAAAAGCAAAAAACGCTGACGAAACGCCAGCGTTTTTAATTCTGAATTAGAAGGCTTAACCTTCGATGTCTCCGAGGCCCTTGCGGTAAGCGACGAGCTTTTCGCGGACGCTTGCGTCAGAAAGGGCGACGATGTGGACGGCGAGGAAACCGGCATTTTTGCCGTTGCCGATGCCGACTGTTGCCACCGGGATTCCCGGGGGCATCTGCACAATGGTGTGCAGAGCATCGACGCCATTGAGCGGGCCGCCGGCGCAGGGCAGACCGATAACGGGAAGGATGGTGTGCCCTGCGAGCACGCCCGGGAGGGCTGCAGCGAGGCCAGCGACACCGATGAGGACCTGGAGGCCTCGCCCGGCGG
>CAMJNF010000131.1 GCA_946407235.1 uncultured Fibrobacter sp.
AATTCCTAACTCCTAATTCCTAACTCCTAATTCCTAACTCCTAATTCCTAACTCCCAATTGCCTAATACGCTCCGTCGCCTTTAAACACGACTTTGAAAGTCTTCAAAATGAGCTTGAAGTCGTCGCTGAGCTTGCCATCGCGGCGAATGTAGTCGTTGTCGAGACGCATCTGTCCTTCGAACGGAATATTGCTGCGGCCACTCACTTGCCAAATGCAAGTTAGGCCGGGCGTCACGGAGAGGCGCATGCGGTGCCACGGTTCGTATTCGGCGACTTCTTCTGGAATTGGCGGACGCGGGCCGACGATAGACATTTCGCCTTTGAGAATGTTGATGAGTTGCGGTAGTTCATCAAGGCTGAACTTGCGAAGAATGTGACCGAATGGGTAAATTCTCGGATCGTTCCTCATCTTGAAAGTTTTTCCGCCAGTTTCGTTCAATGCCATAAGTTCTTTTTTGCGTTCTTCGGCATCGACATACATACTGCGGAACTTGTACATTGTAAACAGGGCGCCGTTTTTGCCGACGCGGGTTTGCTTAAAGATAACTGGACCTTTCGGGTCGCTAAGCTTGACTGCTAAAGCGCAGAATAGAAGCAACGGTGAAAGTACGATGAGTGCTATAGAGGTGCAGGTAATATCGACTGTTCTTTTGATGATGTGTCTAAAGCGGATCTTGTGCGGGTGTTGCCAAATATCCGAAAGGTTCAGTCGATTCAGCGTGAAGAAACTTCCGTTAGTGCTGTTGAATTCCTTCAGCTTGTCATCCAATTCGATATTTTCTTTTTCCTGGTAGCCGGTGTAAAGGTAGGCCTGGAAAATCGGAGCTTTCGGTTTATGGCGAAGAGCTTGGATTAAACCGGCATCGTTCAACTTGTGGAGGATTTCTTTTCGGATTGTTTCAAGGGTGTTCAAATCCGAATTGAGAAGGATGATTCCGATACCGCTGTTATCGGAGAGGTAGCCGAGCACATCGATAAAGCGCAGGTGTGAAAACATCGTGAGTACGCTTATTTTCCAAGTGTTTTCGACAATCTTGGAAGGACGGCCCCAGCCGAGCACATCGAACTGGTGCGAATAAATCTTGATGAATAGGAATGGTTTGCGGGTGCGGTTTGCTCGTAAAAATTCTTCGTTCAGCCTTGCTTTGAAGAGTCGGGCTGGGTAAACAATATTCTTTAACTTTTGCTCGTTAAGAATTGAACCAATAGCTGGATTTACGGCTTCCTGTTCCATGCGAAATAATATAGTAAATAGTTGGCTGTGGTTTGACGGAGTCCTTAAATAGGAATTTAAAGAAAAACATGTTTTGTGGAATTCTTTGGATTCGCATTGGTTTGTAACAGAAACGTTTTGTATCTTAATTTTAAACAATTTTTCAAGAAAAAGTAACAAAGGATTTTTATGAGATTCGCATTTTGGGGTTCTTTGGCAATGTTTCTTTTTGCAGCCATATCGGCAAATGCCGCTTTAACCCAATCGGATGGTTGTTACCTGATTGGCAGTGCAGACGACCTGTATCAGTTTAAACAGATATACGACTCCTATGATGACGATTCTCTAGCATTGCGTTTGGACTGTGTTAAGCTGACTCAAGATATCGTAGTCAACGAGAATGTGTTGAAAGAGGACGGTTCACCCAATGCAGGGCCGTTTAAGGAGTGGGAATCCATAAACCATTTTAGCGGGACCTTTGACGGGCAGAACCATACTATATCGGGTTTGTATCAGCTGAAAACAGAATATAGTGAAAGTGTGGGTTTTATCCTTTCTGCGAATGGTACTATAAAAAACTTGGGAATCGTTGATTCTTATTTTGCTGTAGATTTTAACGAGAGTCTTAGTTTTGTTTCTGCGGGGAGCCTTGTTGCGAATGCTTGGGATACATTGACTATCGAAAACTGCTTTAGTGCTGCAACGGTTGAAATGTATGAAATATCAAAGGGGGTTGGTGGCTTGGTGGGCAAAGCTCAAAAGTTGCTTGTTGTGCGGAACAGCCACAACGAGGGAAAAGTCATTGTGTCTGACGAAAAGATGATAGGCAAAGTTCAAAGGGTTCGTCTAGCTTCTGCCGGTGGGCTTGTGGGGTATTCTAGTCCTGAATCCGTAGTTCGTATAGAAAAAAGCTACAACAATGGACCTGTAAGTGGAGCTGCATATGTTGGTGGTTTGGTGGGAATGGCTGAAAAAAGTGAAAACCATTGGTGGACATCGGAGGAAGATTTAATTCTCGGAAAAGTATTTATTGAAGAAAGTTTTAATTCCGGGAACATAAATGCATTTTCTTATGAAATTGGAGGGCTGATCGGTAGAGGTCAGGGCGTTATCAAGGATAGTTACAATGTTGGGGCTGTTGCAGGATCGTTCTTTGTTGGAGGACTTGTGGGGCTTGTTGAGGAGGATTCCTTGCTGGTTGAGAATGCGTTCAATAGAGGGACTCTTGTCGCCCGCGATACGACTGACAGGAGTGTAGCAAAACAATATTGTGAAGAAGTGAACAGCTTTACAGGCGGTTTAGTTGGTAGAATTTCAGATGCTGTTGTGCTGATTTCGAACGCGTACAGCGCATCGGAAAACTATTCTGGTAAGGATACTCTCAATAGCATTGTTGGAATTGTTGATGAGAGTCATGTCCGCTTTGACAACGTGTTCTACCGGAAGTCCCAAACGGCGCAAAATGATATCTCTGCCATTGGGCTCTCCATTGTTGACGAATCGCTTTTCAATAATGGCATTGTTGCAACTCAGTTGCATTTGGGGAATAAAATCTGGGGCCAGAAATCGATTGGCGAAGGTTCGTTCCCGGATCTTAGCGGAATTGTAAACGCCTCTATCAGGGTGAATTCCATTACTTGGCATAGCTTTGATGGAGATACGATCGTTTATCCGGCAAACTATGTCGAGGGCATGGGGCTTGCTCTTCCGCAAGATATTTTGCGTGATGGGTATCTGTTCGATGGCTGGTATGCTGTCGCGAATCCGACCAGCTCGGATTCCAGAATTGAACGAATCAAGGCCGATGAAACGGGGAAGAAAACGTTTTACGCCAAATGGCTGAAGCTAAACGCTCCCAAACGTGACGGCGACTGCTACCAAATTGCCGACGTAGTCGATCTTTACAGTTTTGCCTCGATAGTGAACGGTACGAACGGAATGAAACAGCAGCGCGATGCATGCGGAAAATTGACTCAGGATATCGTTGTCAATGAACAGGTGCTGAATTCCGAAGGGGAGCTGAATTCGGGGAGAGCTTTCAGAAAATGGACTCCGATGAATGATTTCGCGGGTGCGTTCGATGGCGATGGACATACCATATCCGGATTGTACTTGGATGACTCGAAGGCGGAATCTGTTGGCTTTATCGCGAAAATAGATCATCAAGAAGGTGATACGGTTGAGATAAAGAATTTGGGTTTCGAGAATTTCTATTTCAAAGGCGGTGAAAATGTGGGTGGACTTGTCGGTATCATTAAAGGTTCTGGTGATGCTGTTTTGTTGACAAACTTGCGTATGAATGGTCTTGTTGTTGGGAAAAAAGGTGTAGGCGGATTTGTTGGATGGATCGACGATTATGTTGAATTTTCGAATTGCTTCAATTTGGGGACTGTTCGGGGGTCAGATGAAAATGTCGGTGGCTTTGTCGGTCACATTTATGAAGCCAGTGTGGATATTCGCAGGTCCTATAATTCCGGTAAAGTTTGGGGCGGTTCTCATGTGGGAGGGTTCGCTGGAAGAATTTACCATTATGGAACCTTGTCTATTCTGGAAAGCTACAACGTGGGTGAAATCAGAGGGGTTAGTAGTGTTGGAGGGCTTGCTGGCGAGGGCTATGGATACCCCGCTATAGAGGTGAAAAATTGTTATAATAACGGAGTTGTTTCAGGATTAGATAAAGTAGGGGGTATTATCGGCTACTTTAGGACTGTCGCTGGTGGAGCCGATATCCTGAATAGTTACAATTCTGGTAAAATAATATTGGAGTCCGCCGATGCAAAATATGGCTCTCTTATAGGGATGGTTTCTGGGGGCGGCTATGCTGTGGAAAACTCATTCTATTTGAAACAGGAGGGGTTCCCGGCTTATAGCGCGGACGATACTACGAAAATTTCAATCGGCTGGACCGAAGTTTCTGAAGAAAAGTTGTATGATGGTACGGTTGCTGAGCTATTGCACAACTGGGTTGAAGTTGACGGCAGAGACATTCCTGTGGAAGATGGAGAAGACGGCTTTGTGTGGGCTGTTGATCTGCATGGGTCGCATGTGCTTCCGCACCTTAATTGGGAAAATACGAAGCATCGTGTTGGGTTTGTGCTTGGAGAAGGCGGAAAGATTGCTCCGGGCCACGAACTGACCTATTACGAAGAGGGCGTTGCGACACCGCTTCCGGATTCGCAATTTGTGACTCGCGAAGGTTATATATTCAAGTATTGGTGCGATAGCTATTATTGCTTTAACAGGATGACAACGGTGGATCCGAACAAGACAGGTGTTCAGGTGTTCTATGCGGAGTGGGAAGTTGATACCACCTTGATTTCGAGTTCTTCGGAAGTGGCGTCTAGTTCTTCTGAGGCTTCGAGTTCCTCTGTAGAACAGTCCAGTTCAAGTGCTGTTAAGTCGTCCAGTTCGAGCGCTCCGAAGCAGTCCAGTTCAAGTGAAAAGTCGGATAAATCTTCGAGCAGTTCTAAGGGCAAGTCTAGCAGTTCTAAGACGAACAGCATTGAAATGGTTTATGTGCCGCAGTTTAGTGTGACTGTTTTGGGTGATGTGTTGCAGGTGGTGGGTGCTCGCGTCGGTGCGAAGTATGCCTTGTTCGACATCCAGGGCAATATGGTGCTGCGCGGAACGGCCAACAGTGCAAACTTTAACGTGAACGTGCCTACATCTGGCAGCTATGTGTTGCGGATTGGTAATGGAAGCCGCAAAGTGAGCGTTTTCAAGTAACACGAGCCTTTTTACCATAAAACCTCGTTCCTAACCACTAACCACTAACCACTAACCACTAATTACCAACCACTAATTACTATATTTACCCCGTAAAATTTAAAATGGAGACGCTATATGTTGCGTATTGGTTTAATTGGCACGGGTACCGTTGGTGGTGGTGTCATTCAGATTCTTGAACAGAAGATTGCCGAATATAAGGAAAAATTGGGAGTCGAACTGGAACTCTCCTGCATCTGCGCCAAGTCTGAAGAAGAAGTTGCACCGTATAAGGCTAAGGGCTACAAGGTTTCGACCAACGCCGATGAAATGATTGCCGGTAATGATATTGACGTGCTCGTGGAACTCGCTGGTGGCTACAACATGCCGCGCAAGTGGATTCTCGCTGCTCTCGAAAGTGGCAAGCATGTGGTTACCGCAAACAAGGCTCTCCTCGCCAAGTATGGCCACGAAATTTTCCCGCTTGCTGCAAGCAAGGGCTTGCATGTGCTGTTCGAAGCTGCTGTTGGCGGTGGCATTCCTATCATCCGTAGCCTCCAGGAAGGCTTGCTCGGTTCTACTGTCGAAAGCTTGAGCTGCATTATTAACGGTACTTGCAACTACATCTTGAGCCGCATGGCCGAAGAAGGTCTCGACTTTGATGTGGTCCTCAAGGACGCCCAGCGCCTCGGTTTTGCCGAAGCGGACCCGACTTTCGATATCGAAGGCATTGACTCCGCCCATAAGACCGCTCTCCTCGCTAGCCTTTGCAGCGGTCATCGCGTTGATTTCGAAAAGATTTTTGTTTCCGGTATCTCTAAGATTACCGCTCAGGATATCGCTATTGCCAAGGAACTTGGCTGCTGCGTGAAGCTCCTCGGCATTTATCGCCGCGATGGCGAACGCGTGGATGCTCGTGTCCATCCGTGCTTCGTGCCGCTTAATCACCAGCTTGCTAGCGTAAACCGCGTCTTGAACGCTGTTTACCTCCAGTGCGATAACCTTGGCGAAACGCTCCAGACTGGTGCTGGTGCTGGCCGTCTCCCGACTGCATCTGCTGTTGTGGCAGACCTCGTTTCTCTTGCTCGCTCGACCGACATGGGTAACCGCAAGGCTCTCCCGATGGGCTGGTTCAATGTCGAAAACTCTGCAACGCTCGTTCCGATTTCTGAAACTAGCGCTCGCTACTACCTCCGCTTCACGTCTCGTGACGCTTGCGGTGTGCTTGCCAAGATTACGAAGATCCTCGCAGACAACAACATCTCTATCGAAACGATTATCCAGAAGGACGTCAACGATCCGGGCAAGGTTTCCATTGTCGTCATTACGGAAAAGACTCTCGATAGCAAGCTTACTCAGGCTGTCGATGCTGTGAACGCTCTCCCCGAAATCGTCGAGAAGAGCCAAGTCATCCGCTTCCTCGCTTAATTGAAGGTTGTATATGATCCGCGCAACTACTATGGAACGAATTCTCCTGATCCTTTCGGATTTTGCCGCTTTGTCGATTTGCTTCGCCCTGGCGTTCTGGGTTCAATTCCATAGTGGTTGGATAATGGATAAGTTTGATCCGAGCAAGACGTTCGAAAGCTACTGGCAATACGGGCTTGTCTTGAACATCGGCTGGCTTACCTTGTTTACCTTTGCGGGTCTTTACCGATCTTGGTTGTTGCTTTCAAGAACGCACCAGGTTTTGCGCGTACTTCGTGCCGTTGTCATTGGTGTTGTTCTTGTTATTATTTGTCTTTTCGGTGCCGAATTCATGGGGAAGGTTTTTACGAACCAACCGCTCAGTGAAGGCTATCTCTATGGATCCAGGTTCCCGTGGATTTTTATTTATGGCGGACTTGCGATTTTGCTTGTCGGCTTGTTCCGCATGATCATTTATGTCTTCTTGCGGGGGCTGCTCCGTTTAGGGTATGGCGCGAACAACATTCTTGTCCTCGGTGCTACGGAAGCTGGGCGAAAGATTGCTGAAGATTTAGCCAAGACTCCGGCTCGTGGTCAGCGTGTTGTTGGCTTTGTCGATGAACGTTATCAGGTCTTGCCCAAAACGTTTGCCAATGTACCTGTTCTCGGGAAGTATTCCGACTTGCCGGCTCTTGTAAAGAAGTTCAAGGTCAGCGGCATTATCATTGCGCACGAGAGCAATTCTCCGCAAGAGATTATGCGCGTGCTTGTCTGGATTTGCGAACTTCCGCTCCATATTTACATTGTTCCTGAACTTTACAGCGTTGTGAACGGTCGTTTCAAGGCGAACCTTGTTTATGGATTTGAATTGCAGGAACTTTTTGCTTTTACGATGCCTCCTTGGCAGGTGCGAGTCAAGCGTGTTATCGATATCGCTTTTGGTTTGTTCCTCGGGCTTTTGTCGCTCCCGGTTTGTTTGTTTGCGGCAATAGCTATCAAGCTTGATGATCATGGTCCCGTGTTCTATTCGCAGGAACGCATTGGCCTTTATGGCAAGCCGTTTACGGTTTATAAGTTCCGCACGATGCGTACCGATGCCGAAAAGTTCGGTGCCCAGTGGGCCACCAAGAAGGACCCGCGCATTACGCGAATTGGCCGCTTCTTGCGCAAGACCCGTATTGATGAACTTCCGCAAATTCTTTGCGTCTTGAAAGGTGACATGAGTATGGTGGGTCCGCGTCCGGAACGCGCTGTGTTTATCGGCAAGCTCCGCGAACAGATCCCGTTCTATATCAGCCGCCTCAAGATGAAACCGGGCTTAACCGGTTGGGCTCAAGTTTGCCACCACTACGATACAAGCATCGAGGATGTGCAAATCAAGCTCCAGTACGATATGTATTATTACGAGAACATGAGCTTGCTCTTGGACTTCCAGATTCTTGTACGAACCGTTTATGTTGTGCTGACTGGAAAGGGCGCTCAATAGCTTCGCAGTAGACAGTAGGCAGTGGCTAGTAGACAGGGTTAGTTAGGCGGCTGCGCCGCGATTATAAAAAACTTTCTACTTCCTACTTCCTACTGCCTACTAACCACTAACCACTAACCACCAACCACTAATCATGTACGGCGATAATTCTACTCCAGTATTCCCAACCGAAGATGCTTTGACCATGA
>CAMJNF010000132.1 GCA_946407235.1 uncultured Fibrobacter sp.
TTGCGAAGGCCGCACGGGCCCCTCCCTGCACCCTCCCCATCCTTGGCCGACGCTTCCATTTTCACAACGACTATCAGCAATTCTTTATTTTAGCATAATTCTCGCAAAATACACAACAAGACTTTTTTATAATTAGTCAAAACATTTTGGAGGTTTTATGATCGTTCCTAATTTTAGCGAAAGCATTAAGTTCGTTGGAGTGGATGACCGCGAGATTGATTTGTTTGAAGGGCAGTACAAAGTTCCTGATGGAGTTTCGTACAATTCCTACGTGATTTTCGACGAGAAAATTGCTGTCACGGATTCCGTGGACGCACACAAAGTAATCGAATGGTTGTCAAATGTTGAAAATGCGCTGCAAGGCAAAACGCCCGACTACCTGATAGTCCATCATTTGGAACCCGACCACGCCGGCGGCATTCTCGAATTTATCAAGAAGTACCCAGACGCAACTATCGCCGCATCAGCAAAGGCGCTTGCGTTCATTCCGCAGTTCTTCAAGCTCCCGGAAGGCACAAAGACGTTCACGCTCAAGGATGGCGACACGCTTTCGCTCGGCAAACACACGCTAAAGTTCATCGCCGCTCCGATGGTCCACTGGCCCGAAGTCTTGCTCAGCTATGACGAATCCGAAAAGTTGCTGTTCTCGGCAGACGCATTCGGCACATTCGGACTTTCTGGCAAACTCGGCGAAGACTGGGTGAGCGAAGCAAGACGCTACTACATCAACATCGTCGGGAAATACGGCATGCAGGTGCAGAACGTCTTGAAAAAACTCGCCGGCATCGAAGTCAAGACAATATGCCCGTTGCACGGTCCGGTTCTTACAGACAATTTAAATTTCTACATCGGCAAGTACAACACCTGGAGCAGTTACGCGCCTGAAACGCAAGGCGTGTTTGTCGCCTACGCAGGCGTTTACGGCCACACGGCCGAAGCCGCAAAGAAGCTCGCCGAATCGCTCCGCGAAAAAGGCGTTAACGTAACAATTATGGATTTGGCCCGCACATATTCTTCGGAGACGGTCGCACAGGCATTCCGCTACAGTCATCTCGCCGTATGCGCTACAACGCTCGATGCAGGCCTCTTCCCCGCTGCCGAAAAGTTCCTCACGCACATCAAGGCGAAAAACTATAGCAACCGTAAAGTCGGCATTGTCGAAAACGGCACATGGGCGCCGATGGCCGCCAAGAAAATGCACGAGATTCTCGACACGCTCAAGAACGTGACATTCTGCGAAACGACGGTCACGCTCAAGTCCGCTCTCGACGAAACTTCTGCAGTAAAGCTCGAAGAACTTGCCGTAGAATTCGCGAAGGATCTTGGGAAAGCGTAGTAGGCGATAAAGGAGATGCCCTGTCGAAGCAGGGCATGACAACTTTTTAGCAAGACGAGAAGGCGATGCCGTCCCCATACGCGGATCATGACCACGTAAGAGCTAAAGCTCTAAGTGGTCAAAGAGAACGGAGTCCGGCATGACAATGTAAAAGAGCGAGCATGATTTCATGCAAAAAAGTCGGCTTCACAAGTGGCCGACTTTTTCGTTAAAAGATGAACATTTTTTGTTGCAAATTTGAGCATTTGTTCAATTTTTATTAACAAAACATTACACAACATTTTGTTTTGAACATAAAATTTTATATTTTCTCCAAAAGGAGATTTTTTATGTGGATATCTAAAAGGTTATTCGCTCTTGCTATTGGAACCTGTTCATTTTTTGCGGCATGTAGCCAAGATTCCAATCCTAGCGGTTTTTCATCAGGGAGCAACACTCCCAACACCCCAAAATTCGATGTATTCAGCTGCCAAGAAGTCTCTGATCCGAGCGCTTCGGCAGAACTGGAAAAAGCAAAGGCGAATATCGCCGACATTCTGAAAGATATCGGCAAAGGCAATTTCAAGAACGCACAGGTCATTAGCGCACAGACCAAGGGAACTTTCAAAAGCGTCCTCGACAAGTACCCCGGCAACTGCGAAGCCCAGCTAGGCTACGCCTTGAGCATCATCACTGACCTCGTCAACAACAAGGATATCAAGTCGTTCATCGACACCGTCCAGAACAAGATCGATCTGGACGACATGGGTGTAAGAGACTTCAACCAGCTCCTCATTACAAGCGACGGAAAACTTCTCACCACGTTTGCCCAGGACGCCATGGCTCAGGCAATTCCGTCCATCGACTCGGCAATCATTTACATGAAAAACATTGTCGGCGATGACAAGTTCACCTGCAACTACACCTATGAAGACAATACTTACGAACTGGACCGTGGTGAATTCGCACCGGCACTTGCCGCCATGTTCGTGACCAAGGCCATCCTCACATTCGGCGCAAGCATCAACATCGACTTTTCGGCCGACAACAACTACAACTGGCTCAACGACAACCGTTTCACAGCCCACGAAATCACCGAATCCGGCGCACGTAAAATCATTTCGATGATGAGCAAGGAAAGCGCATTCTCCAGAGTCTACAGCAACTGGAAACCCCGCTATACCGATATCCCGAACTTGCTCGATACAGCAATCGCACTTGTCGAAGTCGGCCTGCAATACGGCATTGACGAAGCCAAGAACGGACACGCCACCCAAAAGAATGACCCCTACATCGTCGGCGACGACGAAATGTCGGATGTGAGCGTCCGTGACTTCCAGAAGGCTATCGACTCCTTGGAACACTACCGCGAATCGTTACATACCGGCGTCACCATCACGCTCCCGCACGGCACCAAGCTCGTCGTGAACCTCGCCAAGTTCTTCCAGATCACGGACGGATTCCAGCAATACCTCCCCTACCACAAGTTTAACGATGCCTCGATCTGGAACATTCCGGTCGAAGGCTTTGAATGGTCCACGGATTTCGGATACCACGGCCTTACTTATGCAGAAAACGACCTTGTCGATGCTGTAAGATATCAAGTCGAAAAAGCCATCAAGTTCGACTATTTCCACGCTCACGCAAGCCAGAACTATTCCAATCCTGAAAAATTGTATTTCTGCCTCAACTACGAAATTGGCGATGATCGCTTTGACAAGTGCTACGACCTCCAGCTCAACAACTGCGTGGTGTCCTTCTCTCCGATTGAAAACAAATACTACAATGACGATCTCGTAAAATTCGTTCCGTCGCCAGTCACGCTCAATTCTTCTGTGTGCAAGATCGAAAATGGAGTTCATCTCTTTGCAAATGCATACCTCGATGACGTTCCGAACGCATTTGACTTCACCAACGCTTCGGGCGCAAAGACCATCTCGTTCCAGAAGCTCGCCAACGGAAAGCCGACTGCTGATGGCCGAGAATACAAGGACTACACATTTGACGACATGCAGAACTTCATCTTCTTCCCGGATGTTACATTCGGCGGAGTCTTCCCGGGCATGACGACTGAAGCATTCTGGAACCTCCTCAAGACGGAATTCCGCGACAATTAGGATTAGTGGCAAACACTAGAATCACTTTACTTGCGCTTGGGCTTGGCGCAATTCAGGCCCTAGCGGCAAGCAACATCGGGCTCGCCGATTGCGGCGGGCTTTTTTTGCTACATCAAAAAGACAAGCATTTTGCAGCAAAGGGATGCAGCATCAGGGACTCGTTCAGCAAAAAGAACTTCGATGTCTACGGATCCATACA
This sequence comes from uncultured Fibrobacter sp., assembly GCA_946407235.1. Lineage (GTDB taxonomy): Bacteria > Fibrobacterota > Fibrobacteria > Fibrobacterales > Fibrobacteraceae > Fibrobacter. The sequence continues at coordinate 3,632 of CAMJNF010000132.1, forward strand.
ACATATAGAAATCCGTTCCCGGTACACCGAGAACAACTGGCACCTCAAAAGTTCAAGCAAACAAACTATCGCCAGTGCGGGATTTGAAGTCCATTTCAAGAACTATTCCCTGGGGCTAGACATCAACACCCTGCCGATGGTCATGCCCAAAGCAACGTTTCACCGCGAAGACTCCCTGTTCACTGCAAAAGCTCGTTTCGCATTCGGCTCCATAGATCTAGGCACCATCAGCTGGGTTCCCACAAAACAGACTGAGCTAATCAGCACCATTCCCGTCGATTGGGAATCGCACTTTGTTTACAGCGATCTTTCCGCAGGCTCCAAAATAGGGGACCATCACTTTACTTTATCCTTAAATTACATTCGAACATCTCCACACAATCCGGACAAGAAATACTATCTGAGAGATTCCGCTGGGGTTCTCGTTTTAAACGGCGAATACGGTCACGCCTTCAGCAACTCCCGCCTTGACGCAGGTTACACGTACCTAGACGCTGACATGACAGTTTACGGGATTTACCACGAAGAGACAAGTCGCAAGCGATTCATGTACCTTCCGGCAGAAGCAAATGTACACATGGGCTACGCCAGGTGGCAATGGGAAAAGTTGTGGACGCACCTAGAGCTCATGCACATTTCGGGAAAAATATTCTCGAACCAGGAGCGTTTTTACGAGACGCTCGCCCTCAACAGGGCTCTCCCCGGCTCAGTTCTCAAGGGGCTGTCGTTTTCGTTTTTGCAAAGAACATTCCGCGCCGATGCAGATCTGGATGCATCAGCAATCGTCGGCGGATTCTCTTACTATTGGAAAAAGGGCAAGCGTTACGTCTTTAAACCAAGCTTCGAACTGGATTTCTTTGGCGCTAACGGCGAAGTAAACATCCAAAAGGAAATCGAAACGGTCATCCTGACAACCCATCAAGTTACAAACGAAAAAACGTTACGTAAGGTAAGCGGCATCGGAAGCATTCTCTCCCTCGGCTTTGAGCTGCAGAAAGAAGGACCGATCAGCCTTTCGCTCCAATACGGGATCTCGCAAATTATCCCGTTCTATATAGACTACAAGGATTACCTCGCCGATTCCGATGGCGACAAAAGCACTCCCAAACAGAATCAAGGAGGAGGCAAAGGCTCTGCCGCGAACCCGAACAAGCAAGTCGCAAAGGACAAGAGCGGTTCCTTGGAACGCAGCGCTTCGGCATTGCTGTTCCGCAATGGTTTTGCAACGCACCTGGGCGTTTCTGTCAAATTTTAAAAAAAGTCGGCGAATGCCGACTTTTTCGTTTAAAACATGACGGATTTCAGAGATTGCTTCGTCGTTACACACCTCGCAATGACGTTTGTAGCTTTGCTCGTGGCAGGCTCTGCAACACTCCTTGCAATGACGTTAACAGTCAATGACGCGACTAATTACTTCTTGCTTGCAAGTTCCTCTTCGAGTTTCTTGTTGCGGCTGTCCTGCATTTCGCAGACATTTTTAAGGTTGTTGATTTCGGCGTTCTGCTTGGCCACCTGTTCCTTGAGGTCTTCGCACTTTGCAGCAAAGGTCTGCTCGGATTCAATGCGGCTATTCAATTCCTTGCGGAGGCTATCTACAGAATTGCGGAGCTTTTCAACCGCATCATCGGCATCCTTAAGAACCGGATTGTCGCAAACTCCAGAATCTTCACAAGCGCAATTCTTAAAAAATTTCTTTGCAACGGCAACAGTAGCGGCAGCACCCAGAATGGCACCGACTAAAAAGCTATTCGTTTTCATGATGAAACTCCTTTTATAAATCCGATTAATAATATCCATTATATAAGGAAAAAAGTCAAGAGTTCACATCCAAAAGAGAAAAAAACTCTCTTTTTTACAAAAGTTGCAAAAAGACTACAAAAAACTTATATTGATTTAAAATAAGTCAAGTTTCATATGGTAAATTCACTCTATTCAGTACTGGCCTTCACATGCGCACTCGTTTTGCTGATTTTCTTGAATCAGTTCAGAGCCGCATTGGACAAAAGCGAAAAAACGGACAAAGATTTCCTGTTCCTTTCAAACTGGGTTACCTTTTTTTGTCTGCAAGACGGCATTTGGGGCATTCTCGGCAGCGGAGCCATCCATAACAACACTCTGTTTTTCGTTTCTACGACGATTTTCCACGCGGCAGCCGCCATTTCAGCCTATATTTGGCTAAGTTACATCCTCAACTTCATCAACATCGAACACGACAAGGCCATTCCGGCGAAATTGCTTGCCTTTGCACTTGTGCTGTTCCAGCTCATACTGCTTGTAGCCAATATCAAATCACGATTTATCTTCGACATCGAGGTAAACGGGGCCTACATTGTACGACCCGGCCGAAACCTGCTCTTTTACAGCCAAAGTTTCACCTATTTTGTCATTGCACTTTTCTCGGCCTACAAGATTGCCAGCGCTAAAAAAGTCGTAGCACGACGCCACTACGCCGCCAGTTTCCTATTCATCTTGGCGCCTGTGCTGTGCGGGCTTCTGCAAAAAGCATACCCGCTCGCGCCTTGCGATTCGATCGGCTACATGCTCGGCTGCTGCACCACATACGCATTTTTCATCTCGAAAATCAGCCGGAACAGGGACCTCTCGCAGAGAGCGGTCATTATCGCAGGACTTTCTGCAGACTACGATTTGGTCTTGTACGTAAACATCGCAAAGAACCAGACAAAGTATTACCAAGTCAGCAACAGGCTCGCCCCACTCTTGGCCGAAAACCACACTTTGCCCGACCCCAAGAATTTTGATGACTTGATGAAACGAATCTACGTTCCTAACGAATTCAGCGGATTTATCGAGAATTCCACGCTCGAAAAATGCACTGAAATCATGCAGACAACATCGCATTATTCCCTTCCGTTCCTCGCCAATATCGACGGGCACATAGAACACTACCGCCTGAAAATGGCAAGCGACAAAATCAACCCGCAATCATTTGTCATCGGTATTATCAACGTCGAAATCGAACACCGCCTTGAAGAAACCGCACTGAAATTGAGGAAAGATCTCCAACACACGAAGCTCATCGCCAACAAGGATCCGCTCACAGGTGTCGGAAGCGCAGCGGCATTCCAGGCCAAATGCGAACTGATCGACAACGAAATCAAGGCCAAGGACAAAATCAAATTCGCCATTGTCGAATGCGACGTGAACGACTTGAAGGTTATCAACGATACATTCGGACACGACATGGGCAACGAATACCTCAAAAACTGCTGCAAGGTTTTCTGCAATATTTTCAACCATAGCCCGGTATACCGCATCGGCGGTGACGAATTCGCCATAATCTTGCAAGACGAACAATACGAAAACCGAGCGGAACTGTTCGAAAAGCTCAAGACGGCCAAAAATCACAAACCCAACGATCCGAAAAAGAACATTTCCTTTGCCGCGGGAATGGCCGATTACAGCAGGCAAATCGACGAAAATGTAAAAGACGTGCTCAAACGCGCGGACACCTTCATGTACATCAACAAGAACAAGACAAAGCACATAAGGTAAAGAAAAAACCCCAAGTCGTTGGACTTGGGGCTTTTCAGCGGGAAGAGCGAGATTCGAACTCGCGATAGGATTAAGTCCTATACGTCCTTAGCAGGGACGCGCCTTCGGCCAACTCGGCCATCTTCCCATCTTGGGGACACTAATTTTAACAAAATTTCAGCAAGTTTTCAAGGGGTAACAAGCAAATTAGTCGATTTTTCCATAAAATCATACCCATTTTTTACATATTACAGGCCCCAACGCAGGCCACCATTCCAAAACTTTTATATCTTGTAAGTCGTTAATAGCCAATACTTTACAAAAATCATGAATAAGTTTGTTAAAATCATTACCGCCATCATTCTCGTAGCGTTAATTTGCTACATCCCTTTTTACATCGTCGTGTTCAAGATCCTCCCCGAACGCGATCCGGATAACCAATTTAACCGCTCGACCATTTTGCAGGTGCTATCCGGCGAAACACGCGTTTTCTACGAAGACGGTGAAAACCTGCTCGGAGCCTTCTTTGACGCCAACCATCGCGTTTATGTTCCCTATGGCGATATTCCCGTCAACTTGATCAACGCCCTTATTGCCGCCGAAGACTCCCGCTACTGGACCCACAATGGCTATGACCTCAAGGGGTTCATGCGCGCCATGGTCAACAACGTGAAGTCAGGCCGAATGAGCCAAGGCGGCTCCTCACTCACGCAACAAGCGGTCAAGAACATTTTTGGTCGCGAAGAGCGTAGCGTCAAGGAAAAACTCAAGGAATTCTTGAACGCGCTCCGCATGGAAAAGCATTTTTCCAAGGAAGACA
>CAMJNF010000133.1 GCA_946407235.1 uncultured Fibrobacter sp.
TCGATGCTCCGGGCTTGGATGAAAAGCACGCTCAGGTGGGTGTCGGTATCAACGTTGCTCTCGACCGTGGCTTCTTCTGGATGGGCTTGGACTTTATTTACAACAAGAGAAAGGCTCATGACTGGATCTTTGACAAGACCTTGAATAATAACAAGGGCGCTTGGGTCTATGACTCCCGCAATGAAGACAACAAGCACTGGGACGAACGTACCGATATCGGCGGCATGATCAGCTTCGGTATCGAACGCAACATCTGGTGGGATTGGTTCGTGATCCGCGTTGGCGGTCAGAAGTCTATCCTTTATACGGATTGCAATGTCAATGCCAAGAATATGGACAAGTATAACGACAATAAGTACGGCATCTGCAGGGATGACGGTAACTTCTTCAGCACAAACCCGCTTGCTAACGGCACTTCTAAGGACCATGTCGGCTTCGGTTTCGGAATCAACATTGAAGAAAAGTTGAAGATTGACGTGACCGTCGCAGAAGACCTCCTCTTCCGTAACCCGTTCCAGGGCGAAGGCAGACTCTTCTCCAGAATCTCTGCAACGTACTCGTTCTAAAATAGAGTGGTTAGTAAACAGTAGACCGTAGACAGGGATAGTTAGGCGGCTTCGCCGCGATTATAAAAACTTACAACTTCCTACAGCCCACCTCCTACTAAATCCTAACCACTAATCTCTAACCACTAATCACTGGCAACAATTTTCGAAGCGCATTCCACTTGGGTGCGTTTCTTTTTTTATTTTATGGGCATGAAGAAAATCTTATCCCTCATATTCCTTGTGTTGCTTTCGTCTTGTTCTGAACCGACGGAGCGCATTGAAAAGAAACTTCTGACGTACTTGCAAGAAGACTTGAAGTTCATGGTTGCAGAGACCTTGAATGCCAAGGCTACTAAAGAAGATTTGCTTGAAAAACCCTACTATAAAATTCGTGATTTTAGGTTGTTCGAAGGCGCCGAAGCCGAGATTTATGCGGCATACGCTGAAGTTGACTTTTATATCTACCGCAACCTTGCAATGTTTGAAAAACGCAAGTATCGTTACGAGGTTCATGGCAGGCATTGGGACCGCTATTCCAAGGTTCTAAAATTTGGCAAGGATAAGAATCCATAGGTAAAAATTTTATCTATTTTAGTTATATTTTCGAGTGGGATTTCTATTAAGAGGGCTAAATTTTGTTCGGACTTTTCTCTTGTGATATTGGTATCGATTTGGGTACCGCAAATACGCTTGTTCATGTAGCTGGACAGGGCATTGTCATTAACGAACCGACGGTGATTGCGGTGGACCGCAAGAGCAATCGCATTACAGCTATTGGTGCTGAAGCAAAGAAAATGCTTGGCCGTACGTCTGGCGAAAGCCGTGCAATTCGCCCGATGCGAGATGGTGTTATTGCTGATTTTGAGCTTGTTGAAAAGCTTTTGACAACTTTTATCAGACGTGTTCAGCGCTATCCGATGTGGATGGCAAAACCGCGTGTGGTGGTTGGCGTTCCGAACGGAATTACCGAAGTGGAAACGCGTGCCGTGATCGATGCTATCAAGATGACGGGCGCCAAGGAAGTCCACTTGGTCCATGAACCGATGGCTGCTGCAATTGGTATGGGCATCCCAGTTGAAGAACCGGTTGGTAACATGATTGTGGATATTGGCGGCGGTACGTCCGATATCGCTGTGATTGCTTTGAACAAGTCCGACTGCAACGGTTCTGTGCGCGTGGGTGGTGACGAAATGGACGAAGCAATTGTGCGTTACTTGCGTACCATGTACAACCTCTGCGTCGGTGAAAGTACTGCCGAACAGATCAAGATTCAGATTGGTTCTGCAAATCCGCTCGAAGAAGAATTGACGATGGAAGTCAAGGGCCTTGACTTTATTGCCGGTATGCCGCGCACGATTCCTATCGGAAGTGCCGAAATCCGCGAAGCCATCAACGAACCGGTGACTGCAATTATCGAAGCGGTAAAGCAGGCTTTGAGCATGACTCTCCCGGAACTTTCTGCTGATATTTATGACAAGGGCATTATCCTCACGGGTGGCGGCTCTCAGCTGCGCGGCCTTGACGAACGTATCCGCAAGGAAACGGGCCTCTCGGTTAACGTGATTGACGATCCGATGACTTGCGTTTGCAAGGGTGCTGCTCGCATTCTCGAAGACCTGGACAAGTATCGTCCTGTTTTGGTCGCTTCTTCGACGTAATTTTTTGAAATTGCACTTCGATGCTTAGAGCTTTTCGCTTTATTGTCGATTTGTTTACCCAAAGGCATGGCGTTGTCGCTTTTGCCTTTTTTCTCGTTTTAGGCATCTTGATGCATGCGTCTTCGACGGCTGTGCGCGAGAGCATTGTCTCTACGGCGCTGTCGTCGGTGTTTTATCCGGTGCAGTTGCTGGTATCGTCGGTCAATGACTTTAAGTCGTTACAGGCCGAGAACGAGCATCTGAAAGAAGAAAATGCGCGGTTGCGTCAAGAAACGTACCATGCCAGTGAAGGTCTACAGGAGTTAGCTAGGCTCCATACGCTGGTGCGCTTTGACGACAAGTGGGACTTTCCGATTGTGACGTCTCGCGTGGTGGGGCATAACCCTGGGCGTTTCTTGACGACGCTTGTTATCAATCGCGGCACGCATCACGGAGTCAAGGAAAACATGCCGGTGATGTCGATGAACGGGCTCGTGGGTAAAATTTCGAAGGCGATGCTTACGCATTCTCGTGTTCAGCTCTTGGTGGATCCGAACCTGAAGCTCTCCGTAATCGAGCGCCGTACGCGCGTGGTTGGATTCTTGGAGTCCGTAGATGGCCATTTGCTCTCGGCGATGATTCCCTCGCATGCTGGCGTTGCCGAAGGCGATACGCTCATTACGTCGGGGCTTGGCGGCATTTTCCCGAAGGGAATCCCGGTGGGCACGGTGCACAAGGTCCGCAAGGCGGATTTGGACGTGATGAGCTTGATGGATGTGCAGCCGTTCCAAGAATTTTCGACCTTGGAAGAAGTGTTCGTGATGCAGAAAGAACCGGATTGGATTATCCAGGAGTTGCTGAATGAGTAACTATGGATGGTTAAAGACGTTTCTGATGTTTGTCGTGGCTTTTGCCATGCAGTCTTCCGTTGGCGATTGGCTGAAGATTTTGGATGTTGGGCCTGATTTCGTGGTCATCTTTATTGTGTCCGTGGCATTGCGTTATGGGGCCGCTACGGGCTGTTTCTGGGGCTTCTTGGCGGGCTTTACGTTAGATGTCTATGCTCCGGTGGAATGGCTTGGCGCTAATACGATCGCGATGACGATTGTGGGCTTTGCCGTGGGACAGCTCGAAGAGCATTTCCTGACGCTGAAATTGCCTCCAAAAGTTGGTGTCCTTGGCCTTGCTTTTTTCGTAAACGATATGTTCTATTTCCTCATTACAGGCCTTGAAAAAGATGTCGTGACGACGCTTTTTGTGACAAGGACTGTGCCGGAGTGCATTTACACCGTCGTTATCGGTGGTATTTTGTTCTACCTCACTTCGGGGAAAAAGTCGAATGTATAGCGAGGCGGAGAACGAAGCGAGGGTTCGTAGGAACTGGAACGTCCTGATTTTCTTGGCGGCGACGGTCATCCTTTTTACGGTGATTTTGTTCAGGCTATTTTCGTTGCAGTACATGCACTACGAGGAGAACCTTCAGCGTTCCGAAAATAACCGCTTGCGCCGAATCGAGCTGATTGCGGATCGCGGCTACATTTTCGACCGCAATGGTCAAGTGCTGGTGCGTAACCGCCCCTCGTACCAAATAGCGCTCCAGGCCCTTGAAATGCCCCGCAAAAGGGCGGATAGGGATTCTGTATTCCATCGTTTGCTGAATATCCACGATGCTTCGGGTATGCGTCTTTTCGATTCGTTGTCGCTTGATACGGCGTTCCAGAGGATTCGTTGGGTGCGTACGCGTCCGGTCCGCATTTTGGAAGATGCAACAATGGAACAGGTTGCGGTGATTGAAGAGCATTCGACGGAATTGCCGGGCGTTTCGGTGATTATCGAGTCTCGTCGTGAATACCCGTACGGGACGCTTGCTTCGCATGTGCTTGGCTACACGAGTGAAATTTCGGAAGAACAGTTGAAGCTCCCGGAATATGCTTCGTACTCGCAGGGCAACCGCATTGGACAAAAGGGGCTGGAACAGGAATACGACAAGGAGTTCCGTGGGAAAAACGGGCTCAAGCTCGTGGAAGTGAATGCTTCGGGGCGTGAAGTGCGAATGCTTTCGGATGTGGGTGGCTTTATTGCGCCAGAACCGGGCTTGCACATGATTTCGACTATCGACTTGAAGTTGCAAAAGGCGGCGGAGGCCGCGATTCCCGATTCGGTAAAGGGTGCTTTGGTGGCGCTTGACCCACGTAATGGTGAAATTTTGGCGATGGTCTCTTCGCCGCGACTTGACCCGAATATCTTTTCGCTGAAGCGTCGTGAACGCAATAAGGGATGGGCGCATGTGGCGCTTGATTCCATGAGACCGCTCACGAACCGCGCGATTTCGGGTGTTTATCCGCCGGCATCGATTTTCAAGCTTGTAACGGCAGGGGCCGGACTTGAAGGCGGTATTATTTCGGAGACGAAGTATTATCCGAAGGCTTGTACGGGCGGTTACCAGTACGGTGCGCGCTACCAAAGGTGCTGGGGTGTGCATGGGAACTTGAATGTGGTGCATGCGCTTCGTCTTTCTTGCGATGTGTATTTTTATCAGGCTGGCCTAGAAATTGACATGGCTCGTATAAACGAATTTGGCCGTCGATTTGGCTATGGCGAAAAGCTTTTGGGCGTGGATATTCCTGGCGAGCGTGCGGGCTGGCTTCCGGATTCGGCTTCGTTTAACCAGAGGAACAAGCGTTTGGGCTGGCGCTGGGCGCGCGGGCTTATTTTGAACCTTTCGATTGGGCAAGGGCAGATGGTCACTCCGCTCCAACAGGCCGTGTTTATTGGCTCTTTGGCAACGAACAAAGGCGTTTATCGGCCCCATTTTATGAAGGAACTGCAAGATGCCGAAGGGAACGTTGTGCGTCGGTATAAACCTGAAATCATCCGCCCGGGAACGATGAAGCCCGAAACGCATCGTGTGCTTTTGAATGCGATGGATTCCGTGGTGAACCATCCGGGTGGAACAGGGAAGAAGGGCGCTGTGCCTGGAATTCGCGTGGGCGGAAAGACTGGCTCTGGTGAATGGAAAAAGGGGCAGAAGACGCATGCTTGGTTTGCGGCGGTCGCACCTCTTGATGATCCGCAAATAGCGGTTTCCGTGATTATAGAAGCTGGTGGTGGCGGTGGTTCCGTGGCAGCTCCGATTGCCCATAAAGTGTTGATGGCCTTCTTTGGCAAGGAAGAGGAAGAAGAGCAATGAGTAACGAGCGTATTTTAGACAAGTCACTGAAATTTGATTGGTTCTTTATCGGTGTTACGCTCACGCTCATGACGATTGGCGTGTTTCTTGTGTACTCGGCAACCATGAACGAAGAAATGGTGTTTTATGATGCACGTTGGTTTAGACAAATTCTTTACTTTGTGACGGGGATAGCCATTGCGATTGGGCTTGTATTTGTAAAGATTGACTGGCTCAAGCGCGCGGCGGTCCCATCTTATGTGATTGCGCTTCTTTTGCTTGTGTTCGTGCTTATTTTTGCGGGCGATGTGAAGGGTGCTGGGCGCTGGATTGACTTGAAAATCATAAAGCTCCAGCCTTCGGAATTTGCAAAGATTGCATACCTGATTACGATATCGTACTGGCTTTCGAAACATCCGGTGAGCTTGTATAACCTCAAGACGTTTTTTGTGCCGCTTGGACTTTTTATTGTGCCTTTCTTGCTGGTGCTAAAGCAGCCGGATTTGAGTACTGCGCTTGTGTTTACGGCGATGACTCTTGTCGGATTCTTTTTTGCGGGGCTCACTTTTACGGATCTGTTCTTGATTGTAAGTCCTGTGCTATCGGTGCTGTTCTTGCATTCGCAGTCCATGGTGTTTCAGGTGCTGTGGGGCATGTTGATTTGCGTTGTCGTGTTTTCGGTGCTTCGTAGGCACTTGTCCAAGAAACTTTCGGGCGTGATTATCGCAACGAATATTTTGGCAGGGTATGCAAGCTCGATGGTGTGGAACATGCTCGAACCGCACCAGCAAAAACGCGTGAACACGTTCCTGGATCCGATGAGTGACCCGCTTGGCGATGGCTATCAGGTGTTGCAGTCGCTGACGGCGATTGGTAGCGGTGGCATTGGTGGCAAGGGCTTTGGAAACGGTTCGCAGACGAATCTCTCGTTCTTGCCCGAGGAACATACGGACTTTATTTTTAGCGTGCTCGGGGAACAGTTTGGCTTTGTCGGGTGTGCGGCGATTCTTGTGCTGTTTACGTTGTTCTTGTGGCGTGCGTCGTCGATTTGCAGGACTAATGACGATCCGTTTGTGACGCTAGTGACGATGGGCGCTTCGACAATATTCCTTTTCCATATTACGGTGAATATTGCAATGACTATCGGGCTTATGCCTGTAACGGGGCTTCCGCTGCCGTTCCTCTCGTATGGAGGTTCGTTTGCGCTTGTGTGCATGTTCCTTGTGGGGCTCTTGATGTGCCTACGGTATCAGGGGAATAAGTGATTGGTAGAACTTAGTAGGAAGTAGGCGGTAGGAAGTAGGCAGTAGGAAGGGTTCTTGACGAGATTCGTCATCTTGGAGGGAGCTCCGCGACTTCATAGCCCATAGCGGAGTGTGCCCAAAGCATGTTGATAAAAAATTACCGTTCGTTTTGCCTGAAAAAAGCGTGTTATATGAGTGTCGCAGAAAAAATGCTCGCATTTTTTCTATGACCGAATGACACCGCGGACGCCGAAGGCGTCAAAAGCGTGTTATAAAGAGGGACGCGTTGAAGCGTCGCTTTATATCAGGAGGCTTGAATGGACGTTTTACGGACTGTTGCAAATTTTGTTTTTGGGATGGAGTGCTTGGGGTGCGGAACTTCTTCGGAAAAGCTCGATCCGTGGCTTTGCCCTTCGTGTGCGGCTGAACTTGTGCGGGAATCATGTTCGCCTGCGTTCCCGAACGAGGATTCTTTTTGCCTTTTCCCGATGCGGCCTTTGACGCGGAGGCTTGTTCATGCGCTCAAGTATCGCAATATTCCTGGGCTTGCATCGTACCTTGTGCGCCATTCATCGGCGGTTAAGCATGGAGAGGTGGCGCAGGAGCTTTCGATGCTCGCGCAGCCGCTTTATTTTGTGCCGGTACCGCTCCATAGGGCGAGGTATCGCGAGCGCGGGTACAATCAGGCGGAACTTTTGGCGGCGGCGCTTGCAACTGCTACTGGTGGTAAAGTTTGTCGGTGGCTTAAAAGAAAGGTGTTTGTCGTTTCGCAGACAAAGCTTTCGAAGGAGGAGCGCGAGATGAATGTGGCTGGGGCGTTTGTGTCGGCTTTCCCGCGGGAAATGCCTGTGCGGGGGAGTGTGGTCGTGGTGGACGATGTATTTACGACGGGGGCGACGACTTCGGCGTGCTTGGCTGTTTTTGGTTCGGCATTCCCGCTGCCGCTCAAGGTGTGTACGCTGATTTACGATGAACCGGCATCGGCGGCAGCCGACTACGCTGCAGATTGCAGGGCGGACTGGGACGGGCTTCGGCGAATTAGGAATGTGGAATTTTGAGTTCGGAATTAAAATAATCGCGGCGAAACCGCCTAACTAAATAATTACTAATTCCTACTTCCTAATTCCAAATTAAAAAAGCTCCCCGAAGGGAGCTTTTTACGGAGGAAGAGGGACTCGAACCCCCAAGCCTTACGGCGGCGGTTTTCAAGACCGC
>CAMJNF010000134.1 GCA_946407235.1 uncultured Fibrobacter sp.
CTGGAGCTTGACGCAACAACGCTAGAGCTCGACTTCACAACACTGGAGCTTGACGCAGCAACACTGCTACTGGACTGCGCACTGCTTGAGCTTTGAGTAACAGTCTCAGAACTGCTAGACGCAGGCTTATCGGCGGAACTACTCGATGCGGCTACAGAACTGCTACTAGTTTCAGTGGCCGAGCTCGAATTAGCAACAGAAGAGGAACTGACATTTTCACATGGTTTAGATTTGGCATTGACAACCAGTCCCTCGGTTACCTTGCTAACATTCTTATCCCAACCATCAAAGCACAGTTTATTTCCGTTATCGTCCATTACCGGTGCCGGCTCTTGCGGAAGAATTGGGGAATTGTCCTTCTTCACATACTGTGGGTTAGGCAACAAGGTTCCGTCAGCAGCCTTTGGATTTTGCAAAGGCTTACCATTCATGTCATTAAACAAAACTTCATATCCATATTCTGCAGTGACCGTCATATCCTCGGTCACATTGCTAAAGTCCTTATCCCAACCGATAAAAAGCTCGCCATCGTCAAGTTTCTGCGGGAATTCCGTTTCCGTCGGCGCCGTTGCGGCCTTGCCGATTTCGACCAACAGCTTACTTATAACTTTATTATTAGCAACGAACGTGACTGCGACCTGTTTCTGCGGCGTTGCAATAAAAACAGGATGTTTCTTAACGCCTGCGCCTCCAAGAGTCCAAATCATATCAGCTTTTCGTTCCTCTCCCCAAGCATCATTCAAAAGCGCAACCAAAGCACTTGTACTCATTTTGGAGGCACTCATAATACCACAGTTAAATATTTTTTGTTCCGCTTCATTTTTTAAATTTTCAACTTTTCCGTCATGCACATTGACGTTTGCGATGCCAAGCATATAAGATGGCACCGTGCTAAAATCTTCGATATTTTTCATTCCACCAAAGTCACCAACAGCAGGAACAAAATCCTCACCTATGTGATAATTTGATACAAACTCATTCGCATTCGTCGGGTATTCTAGACTACCAATCAAATAGCCCGTTACAGCAGAAGAACCGTCAGAGTCATTATCGTCGTCAAAATCAGAGATTTCCCCGTAAGAATAAGTATTTTCGACATACAAAGCAACTATCGGTTGAGTACTTCCAACCAAACCACCTAAACGGAATTGCTTTTTGGCAAGGACCCCATCAGCGTCACTTTTTCTAAAAATGCGACCTTCAACTGAAATACGGTACAGATTCTGCAAAGCATGGCATTTACCACAAACGCCACCTACAAAAGCCGTCGTCGACACATCTGCATTACCCGAACCGCCATAAGCAATAACCTTCCCGCTGGAATTAGATACGCTTACATCGTTAAACAAAATGTTCGAATTACCGCTAAGGTTAATACGAGGGAATTTTCCAACAACGCCACCCACATAAGTATTTATTCCGTTGTCATCGACAGATATGATGTCATTGTTCCCGTATTCCTTCACGACAAGTTTTCTCAATTCCAGCGTAACGCCAGAAGTCTTAAAAATATTTATCGCGCCAAAGGCGCCACCGACTGCAATAGAATCCAGTTCTGTAGTCTTTTTCGCAGGGGTACTTTTCGCATCGTACACAATACTAACAGAAGCCGTATCTTCCAGAACCGCATTTTCACTGGCAAACATGGCAGAACCCACAAGACCGCCAATAGCAGCTGAAATATGGTATTTAATGTTATTCGGAGTCGATTGTTCATGCCCCCCACTCAAGGAAATATTTCCCGAAGCATGGGAATTGGCAAGAGTCAAGAACTGATCGTTTCTGCTTCCGCTAGCATTGTTTATGTGTTCGCAGCCGGCATAACCCGCAATACCACCAATAAAATACCGATAAGCTCCATTAAATGGAACATTTTCGCTTATAGTAAAATCTAACGCTTTGGATTTCGTTATTTTAAGAATACCGCCAAAGCAAAGGCCACTATTCCCCACAAGACCGCCCATATAAATATCACGCATTTTACCATTAGCAACACCATTGCTTAAAGAGACCTTGCTTTCCTTCATCAGCAATCTTTTCACCACGGCATTATTGATTAGCAAAGGCATATCCGCATTTTCTCTTATCGTTTCGCCAAAAAGTCCCCCCATTGTGGTACCGCCTTCAAGACGAACGGATTCGTTTTCTGATGGAGTCGCAATAGTAATATTTTCAATTTCAACATCTCCAGCACCGTTCTCTGGAGCGTAAACAAACAAGCCAGCAAGGCCACCCAATGCAGAAGAATCAACGGCAGCGTCACATTGTATAGTTTCAGGATAGATACTGATATCTTTAAAACCATTATAGTAAGAGGCTCCCACAAGACCGCCGAGCACCGTTTTGTAAGTCCCCATTTTGCTGTTCTGCACATTTTCTTTAAGCACGATATCATTTGTAACGATGATTTTAGAGACTTCATCTGCTTTTTCAATCATTTGGATATCAGTAAAGGTCGAATTACTGGCGTAACCAGCAAGACCGCCCACAAGCGGAGCACTCACGTTAATATATCCCAAAGAGATATTTTCCACTTGACTGCCTAAAATGCTTCCAGCAAGAGCGCCCACCGGGCTATAATCCGCTTCAGCGGTCGGAACCTTTTTTGTAACGACTCCGGTATTATCCGTCATATTCAGAATTATAAAAACCACATTGTCAAGTTTTAAGTCTTTGACGGTGCTACCTTGAGGTATTTTTTTGAACAGCCCCATCGGATTTTTCCATGCTCCCGCATTAGCAACGCCACAAACATTCGATATTGTTTTACCGGTTCCATCAAAAACTTCACCCGAAAAATCGAAGCCACCAACAGCGTTTCCAAAATCAACTCCAGAACAATAAAATTCTCCCGCCAAATTCTTGTCAAGCGTTCCTTTAAAGTCGATATTCGAAGCAAGCCTAACTACTGATGACTGGCGTTCAGAGGGGTCAATGTCATCCTTTTTCCAATGACTTTCGAGAAAGCTTTTCACCAAGGAAGCTGCAGTCTTTGTGGTATTATTTATTTCTTCGGATTCGGCACAGACAACGGTTGAAACACCAGCAAGATACGGGCCAGGAACGCCCTTTTCACAACCGCCTGTTTCTTGAGTCAAATAAAGGACTTCGTCTAATTCGTGGTAATAGAGGTTTATATAATAAGAAGTCGTCAAAGCCGGAAATACGGGGCCATATTTTCCTACGTTTTGCGCCCAAACAACCATAGGAATCAGCATGCTTACGAGAACAAGCAAACGATTTAGAAGTTTCATAACAACCCTCTATATAATTTCCTAGGTTAAAAATAATTTTTATAAGAATTTTAGCAACCTTAAGTGCCAGTAAATAATAATATCCGTGAGCGTAAACACTATTATGCCAATGTGCTTACAAATATTTAATTGCCCCAAAGCAATAGGTTTGCTAAATTAAAAATATCCAAACTGATGGTTCATAGGAGTTATAATGCTAAAAAAAGTTCTTCTTCTCGCGGCAGCCGTTGCCACATCCAGCTTTGCAACATGGGATTACTTTGGCCTCCTGGAAAATAACCAGGGATCTGCCAAAGCCGGGATTTACTACGACATGGATGGGGACTGGTCTCAAATGGGCCTCAAAGTCGGTGCACGAATGAACATTGCACCTCAATTTGAACTTTCTTTACAGAGTTTCGGCTACCAATTCTGGGGCGAATGGGAATGCGACAACTGCAAATCCGGCGGTTACGGCCTTCGCGACTTGGTCATTGGCGGCCGTTACGCGTTGGATCCGGAACTGTACTTCTTCTTGGACTTCAACCTGCCCATCGGACGTGAAAAAGGCGCGGGAACGCCCCCCAGCAAAGGAGAAATATCTCTTTACTTTGGCGCCCAGCACCATAAAAAGATTGAAGCCATCAAGGGCGCGTCGTACGGTACTGAAGCGGGTGTTTTCTGGGGATTCGAGCACGATGACCTAGAAAGAGGTCTTGAAATTCGCCTTGGCGGTGAATTCGACTACACGCTCCCCTCCGCTCCGTTGACACTTCATGTCGGTACCCAATTCTGGTTACGCATATTTGAATCCGAAGACCGTGATAGAGACTTACGCGACGACTGGTCGGATCAATGGAAATTCTGGTTTGGAGCAAATTTTGCCATCACCCAAAACATTTCTATTAATGGCGATATCATTGTCCGCAGCCAAGATTTAAATCATAGAAAAAATGAAACTGGCTTCCGCAGAATCGAAATGGAAGGCGATGCCATAGGATTTACCATGGATTTTGAATTCAAGTTCTAAAAAACTTCTAGTGACTTGAATCACAGCAAAACTTAATGGGTCGCAAATTTGCGGCTCTTTTTTTACATTTTCACAAGAAGTAAATTTATAGTATCATTTTCATAATAATATTATATATTATTAAATAAACTTTACAAGGAGTTCACTATGTTAAAAAAAATCATCCTGGGAGCAGCCCTCCTTGTCTCCGCAAGCTTTGCGACTTATAGCACCTTCCCGGTACCTCAAGCCATGAGCGGAGAAGCAAGAATCACCTCCGACTTCATAATCCACGACAAATGGAAGGGTATGGACCTCGCGGCCAAGGGTCGTTTCGTCCCGGTCCAGAACCTGGAGCTTTACTTGAAACTTCCATTTAGAGTCCTCAGCCGTTACGATGGCAAAAGCGATAAGAAGACCGGCATGAAGAACCTCACATTCGGTGCTCGTTACCAGATTGTCCCAATGGTAGCCGCATTCCTTGACGTCACATTCCCGACAGGCAAGAGCAAGTTTTCCGATGACGGTTTTGAATTCTATTTCGGTGGCCAATTCTCTAAAGACTTCGGAGCAGTCGCCCTCGGAACAGAAGCTGGCCTTTCCATCACGACAGAAGGAGACAACCACAAAAAACCGCCTATGAGTTTAACCCTCAATGCGGAATTGGACCCAAATGTTTCTGAGGTTGTTTCCCCATACTTCGGCGTGACCATGAACATTATCCTCAACGATGAAAAATACAGGGGCCACAAGCATGTAGAAACAAGTGGCGATGTCGGCGTTTCTCCGTACGTGGGTACAGGCATCAAGATCAACCAGATTTTCTCTTTGGACTTCTGCGTGACCTTGGGCTTGGGTGATGAAGACTATCTCATCTACACCAGCGGAAACGACAAAATAACGGTTACCCTTTCCGCAGCATTCATCGCAAGTTTCTAATCTGGTTAAAATTGTTTCTTAAACACAAAGAGTCGCGGCCAAGCCGGGACTTTTGTATTTCAAGATTTGGCAGAATTCTTCATGGAACTGCGCGCGAAGCGCGCTCTTTCGTCTCTAGTCTACAGGGCACCGCCCGTTCTTTCGTCTATCTAATATCGTACTCCGGAATCGGGAGGCTTTCGCCGGATTTCATCGCCTTGTCAAGCGCAGCAGACTTGACCGGATCGACCCACCAGTAAACCGGGATTGCATCTTCGCGGTTATACTGGTCAAGAATCTTTTCGGGCGTGCCATAGCGGTTCCAGTAGAGGATGCGGTGGTGGTCGCATTGCCACATGAGCACGTACGGAACGATTTCGGCAAGGCGGTTGTCGAGCGCTTTCAAGATTTCATTGCGCTTTGCGAGATCAAATTCCGTCTTCTGCAAGTTGATGAGGCTATCGACAACTTTATCCTGAACGCCAGCGAGATTGTTCGTGCCTTTCTGCATAGCGGTTGTAGAAATCCAGCTTGCTTCCGGGTCGCGGAGGCGGCCTGCCCCCCAGTTCACCCAGTAAAGGTCAAAGTCAGCATCGTCCAAGCGCTTGCGGAGCGTGCTCTGGCTCATCTGTTCGATGGTCGCCACGACGCCGACTTTCTTCAAGTCTTCCTGGAAAAGCGTCAGGTGGCGCAAGTCTTCCTGGCTCGTGATGAAGTTGATGGTAAATGGCTTGCCGTCTTTTTCGAGAACGCCCTGAGCGTTCACCTTGTAGCCCGCCTCGGCAAAGAGCGTGCGCGCCTTTTCCGGATTGTAACTGTAGACAGGCGCCGTCGGGTTCTGGTTGTTCGCCCAAAGATCCGGATAGTAGCTGTTGAGGAGGAAGTACTGGCCGTACATGTACTTCTCGTTCATCGCCTCGCGGTTCAAGAGGTACGAGAGAGCGCGGCGGACGCGAACATCTTGGAACTGCGGCTTGCGGAGGTTAATCGCCATGCCCTGGAAACCAATCGGTTCCTTGTTGAAGATGCGCTGCTTGATTGCCCAACCCTTCTTCACGGCATCAAAGTCGGTCTGTTTCATCCAGATGCTGCTCGTGTAAATCGCATAAGCGTTGAAGTCCTGCTTCTTGAACGCTTCGAGCGCCTTGGTCTGGTCGTTCATGAAGCGGTAGCGGATTTTCTGGAAGTTGTACTTGCCGTGGTTCCAGTTCTTTTTGAAGCCCCACCAATCGGCGCGGCGCTGGAGTTCGACAAAGCGGTCTTCGCGGAACGTCTTGATGATGTACGGACCAGAGACAACCGGGAACTCGTAACGGATCTTGTTGAAGTCCTTGCCGCCCCACACATGCTTCGGGAACGCGAGCATGCCGGCCGCTTCCCAGAAGTTGCCCCAGTGCTGTTCCTTTGCAGTCATCCTGACAGTCAAGCTATCGACAACTTCCGGGCGATCAAAACGGGAAAGACCGACCTTGAAAATCGGCGTGAGGTTTTTCTCGTCCATGATAACATCGTAATAGAACTGCACGTCTTCGGCGGTGATGGACTTTCCATCGCTCCACTTCGCGCGCGGGTCCACATGGAACGTGAACGTCTTGCCGTCTTCGGAGACATCCCACTTGTCGGCGAGAATGCCAACTTCCTTGTCTTCGGTACTGTGCAGGCTCACGAGCGGTTCAAACATCATGTTCATGAGCTCGGCAGAGAAGCTGTTGTAGTCTTCCCACATGTTAAAGGACTTCGGCATCGCGGAGCCCCACAGCGTGATGGAACCGCAAGCGCGAGCGTTCTTGGAGGCAATCGGGTCGAACTCGCCAGTTGCTGTAGAATCGAGCGGGAGAATCGGGCAATCGGCTTCGGAAACGGGAGCACCTTTTTTCGAAGAATTATTCGCACCTTGGCCGGATTTGGAATCGCCGGATTCGTTGCAGGCAACAAGAGTAAAAGCGAGAGCCGCCGCCATCGGCAGGGCAAACAAAGTACGGAGGGAAAAAGTTTTCATGTGGGATAAGATAATAAAAAGGAGATGCCCGCTCGGAGGCGGGCATGACAACATAGGCTCTAGCCGGGGTGACAACGCAGGCTCTACATACGAACCACTTCCTACTGTCTACTTCCTACCGTCTACTAAAATCACGGCAATCCAACGTGGCGGGCAGGTTGTTTGACTTTCGGGGTTTCGGCTTTTTTCCGTTCAGCTTCGGCGGCCTCAGCTTTGAGGGTGTCTAGCGACAAGCGAGACGCTTCCTGTTCAGCCTTTTTCTTGTTCGGGCCTTGACCGCGAGCATACGGTTTACCATTCACAACAACTTCAACCGTAAACACCTTCTGGTGTTCCGGACCTTCTTCGCCAACAATGACGTACTCCGGAGTGCAACGCAGCTTGCCTTGGCAATACTCCAAAAGTTCGCTCTTGTAGTTCACAAAATCGGTCGCGCTGATGATTTCTTGCACACGCGGGAAATGAAACTTGTTCAAAATAGCACGGACTTCTTCGAGGCCACCATCGAGATACACGGCGCCAAGCACGGCTTCGTAGGCGTCCGCAAGAATGCTTTCCTTACCGCGACCGC
>CAMJNF010000135.1 GCA_946407235.1 uncultured Fibrobacter sp.
TCATTTACGCTGCTTACAAGAAAGGCATCATCTTCGAAAGCGACAGCTACCGCTTTGACTTTGACAAGTGGCTACAAGTCTGGGAAGAATGCGGCTACGACACCAGCTGGGTTTACCGCGAACGCGAAAAAGACGAAGTGTTCCCGTGGGACTTTATCCACGCAGGCACGTCCAAGCAATACTTGCGCCGCGAATGGGAAAAGGCGTTCGACCCGACATCAGCGCCAGTGCCGAACTGCAAGTGGGGCGACTGCCAAAAGTGCGGCATTCCTGGCTTTGGCCAGGAAATCGTCCTCGCGGACGATCCTGTGCGCCACAAGGCGCCCAGCCGCACTCCCGAAGAAATCAAGAAGCTCGTTGCCGAACGCCGCCCGAGCCAAAAGGTCCACTACAGTTACAAGATCACATTCAAGAAGACTGGCATCAGCCGATTCCTGCCGCACCAGAACATGCTCAGCTTTTTCGAGCGCACATTCATCTGCGCAGGCATTCCCATCAAGTTCAGCGAAGGCTTTAGTCCCAAGCCGCGCATCGTGAACATGGGAGCCTTACCGCTCGGGCTCGAAACATATTGCGAACTCATCAGCGTCGATTTGCTACAGCCGCTTGACATCTCGCCCGAAGGCAAACAAAAGACAATCGACATGCTGAGCGCCCCATTCCCGCACGGCATGGAAATTGTAGATATAGAACCGCTCAAGGAAAAGCTTTCAAAGCATTTCCCGCAAGCGATCATTTACCGCCACACGCCCGAAAGCATCCCCGCCGACCTCATGGAAAAGTTCGAGCAAAAGCAATTGCCCGTCATGACAAATCACCGAGGCCAGAAGATAAACTTGAACGACCTCGTTCTTGGGATCGAAATCCAGAATGGCACAATGTTTGTGCGTGTCATGTGTAATGAGCAAGGAACAACCACAAGCCCATTCATCATTTTTGCAGGGCTCCTCGGAATCGAGATAGACCCGACAAAGCTCGACGAAATCGCTCGCCGTTTCCTTGTCGCTAAAGTAGCAATGGAATGGTAACCGACATTGTCATTCCCGACTTGATCGGGCGGACAGCACTTGGCAAGTGGACGCCGTTGGCGTCCGCAATTACGGCTCAACCATGCCAGAATGTGAACATTCTGTCGCGGCGCTCGCCTTATATGCTTTTGTTGCCTTAGTGCGCATGGCCCCCGTATGGTGGGGAATCTCCTTCTTGTTTATGAAAGAAGGTGCCCGCATCCTTCGCTATGCTCAGGATGACGTTTTGAAAATATCAGGACGTCACGAATTAGATTATTCTGCAGGGAGAATAATCTCGATATGATTCGTGCTGACGTTCAAGAAGTGAGTACGGAACAAGTCCTTCTCATTTCTGTCGCAAACTCGCACTTGAGTCACCGCGATAAAGTCCTTGTTTTCACGGATATAATCCGTCAGGCGCTCGTCACGCAACGTGTCGATTTCGCCCGTAATGACAAAATTATCTGTCCACATTTTTACTAACATACCACTAATATATAAATGTTTATAAATGTTGCTCCAAGTAAGAAGATAAAAACTTTATTTTTTCGTCCCAAAAAACAATTTAACGTATATTATTAAATAAAAAATCAATTAAAAAACGAGGTTATGTATTATGGCGCCTAAAAAAGTACGCCCGATTCCGGGTCAGATGGCATACCACAACGCCGAATTTATGGAAAGCGATGCTGCACGTCCCATTCGATTCCTTTCTGAATTTTTTGCTCCCGCACAGGTTTTCGGACAAGAAGATATCAAGAATTCAATTGTGTTCTTTGGTTCTGCACGAACGCTCCCGCCCGACGAAATCAAGAAACGCCGCAAAGGCTGCAAAGACAAGAAAGAACTCGCCCGCTTAGACCGCTTGTCAAAAGTGGCAGATTCATACAACGCCGCTCGAGAACTCGCCGCAAAGCTCGGCAAGTGGATCAACAAGCGCCACCAGGGCTACGCCATCATGACTGGCGGAGGTCCGGGCATTATGGAAGCCGGTAACCGCGGAGCCTCTGACGTTGGAACGCCTTCGGTCGGCTTGAACATCAAGCTGCCTTTCGAGCAACACTGCAATCCTTACATTGACGACGAACTGAACCTGCAGTTCCGCTATTTCTTTATTCGTAAGTACTGGTTCTTGCGCATGGCACGTGCGTTGGTCATTTTCCCTGGCGGCTTCGGCACGCTCGATGAAGCCTTCGAAATGCTCACGCTCATCCAGACCGACAAGTACGCCCAGCAGATGCCGGTCGTAATCTTCGATTCCAATTTCTGGAAAAAGGCTCTCAACTGGGAATTCTTTGCTGAAACGGGCATGATCAATCCCGAAGACCTGAAGCTTTTCAAGTTCTGCGACACGGTCGACGAAGCATACGACTTCATCACATCCAGACTCGAAGAACAGAGCGAAGAAACGGTCACGTTTGCACTTCAGGCAGAGGATTCCGAAAAAAAGAAGAAGTAATAACAAAGTCAAGCCAGCCACCTTTGTCATCCCGGACTCCGTTCCGGGAGGGCATCTCCTTGCTTGCAGTCATGCCCGCCGGAGCCTGTGCTGAGCGCAGTCGAAGTAAGCGGGCATCTCCTTTTTTATTAAATTTTCTGCATGTTCTGGAACAATTTGGCAGAAACGATGGACAGGGTCTCGCGCAACTTGGCGCTCCGGCCGAACTACACCATGGAGGAATACCAGCGGTGGTTTGACCACAACCCGGACTTCAAGCATAACGGTAACGCAGAACGCATAGAGCTTATCGAGCCCATTTCGCTCGCAGGCACAAACCAGCTTTACCGCGCCAAGCTTTGGATACAGCACCCGCGCGACGAAAAGCGTTACGACGAAAAAGAAATCGTCGTGAAAATATGCAAATACTGGGCCGCTCCAGGTAAAAATCGTCTACACCGCTTGAACATGCTCTTGAGCGCATTCCAGGACGAAATCCGCATCAACAACCTCATCCGCGCCACCAATATCGAAGGCGTGGTACAGACATTTGGCGGAGGCATTGCAGGCCGTCACCCATACCTCAAGCTGGAATTCATCAAAGGCTGCTCGCTCGACAGAGTTATCAAGCCAAAGCTCTCCGACGAAGAATTGATAAAGCGAGTCGCGCAAATTGCATACCTGGCAAACACGATAAGCCAGCTCCATTACTACCAAATCGTGCACAAGGATATCAAGCCCAAGAACTTGCTCTTGTGCCAGAATCCAGCGCACAAGAACAACCACAAGATTTTGCTTTGCGACTTCGGCTACGCCCAAGCTAAAATGCGAGAGACCGTTACCGAAGGCGGCGGACTTTTTTCGCCGAGCTACAGCGCCCCGGAGCTTGCACAATCTAGCGAAAACATTTCCTACGCGGTCGACTATTTCAGCTTCGGCGCGGTCATGCATGAATTTTTAACAGGTGTAAAGCTCTACCCCAAAGCCAAAGACATCTACACCGAAGAAGGCCGACTGATAACCAAGCGCTACATGGAATACATCGAAAACGGGCGCGAAAACGTTTTTAACGACGAACGTTTCCCGGAAATTCACGAATGGATTGACGCTCTCACCACATTCGATGCCACCGAGCGCATGAAAAAGAGCCCGAACCTGTTTGCCCTCGCCCACAAGCTCCGCGAAGAGGTAAACACCCTCGGTTTCCGTGACGTGAACACCGACTTTTTGTGGAACCAGCTGAACGAGTACAGCAAGCGTACGTTCTAGTGCGGCTTTAGCCCCCTTTTCAACCCTACATCGGCAAAAATACTTTTAACATTCTGCTAATGATTTGTTTATATTCATTGGTATGAAGAAAGTATTGAGCACTATTATAAAACCTTTTCGTTTTTTCAAATTCCACCATTACCTGACACTTTTGGCGTTTGTCGCCATTGGAATTTTAAACCTGCAAACAACGTTCAACCCGACGATTCAAAAGATTCGTCAAGAAAAAGACATTCGTGAATCATTCGAATCTTGGTGGAACGAAGAACGCGCTCAAGAATTCAAGAACGTAGGTCTTACACCAGACGATAAAATCAAGGCGCAGGAATTTACGCTTTACAAAGAGCGCTACCAAGTCGAAAACCCCACGCCGGTCATCGAGGATCGCATCGAAGAGATGAAGGGTGAGTTCCTCGAATGGTGGGAAAATCAAGGCGGGAAAGAACAATACGCCACGGAACACGGCAGCTTCCCTACCGACAAGCAATACGAAGCCGAACTAAAAAAGTGGATAAACAATTACACCGATAAATTTATCCGCTACCGTTGGGCCTACATTCCCAGCCGCAGCAACACCGAAAGTTTCCTCACTTGCAGTTTACTTTTCCCAAGCATTTGGTCCTTTATTTTCTTCGTCGTGGCGTTCATGTTCGCACTGATGCAGCTCGAAAAACGCTGGAATACATTGTTTGTTTATGCATACGCTATTGTCATTGCGATTATAAGCGGCTTCTTTGTCGATTTGCTCATGGGCACATCGTTCTTTGCGCAATTTGCAACGCAACGGTACATGGGCGTAAGCCTGATGATTTGCTTTTTGCTTGGTGCAAATACATTCGACAAAGAAAAAGATTGCATACCGCCTTACGTCTGTAAAATCTCTGAATTTGCGCTTGTTGTAAGCATGGCCATCGACTGGTTCCTGAATCCAGGAATTTTCAACGCCGTTGCTGTAGAATCCCCGTTTTTCTTTGCACTAGGCGGAGTTGCAGGTTACTATATGCCACACCGTTCCGATGAAGAAAGTTCAAAGCCGACACAAGTCGTTCGTGAACCGGAAGAAACCGTTACGCCAGGCGAGCGAACGCGCCAAATGATCAATAAAGGCCTAGACGCGGCCAACAACGGCGAAAAAGAAAACGCCGCAAGACTGATACAATATGGGCTAACTGCGCTTTTACAAGAAGAACCGGCCAAGTTCAACGAAGTCAAGGATACGGTCAATAAAGTTATCAACAGCTATATTGAATTACCGAGCATGCAATGGATTGAATGGGGTACAATCGCCAAGCAAAAGAAAATTCCAGAAGCGGCAATCACTTTGCTCGAAAAAGGAATTGCAAAAGAAAGCGATGCGGGCCTCGTTCGACGAGCTCATTTAGATATCGGCGAGCTCCGCATCCAAACAAAATCCAACGTGAACGCCGCCATGGAACACTTGGAAAAAGTTCTCAAGGAAAACGACAGCGACAAGCTAGCCGAACAAGCGAAAAAGCTTATGGAAGAGGGCAAGGACATCCTCGTTCAACAAGCCTACGCCGCCCCCAAGAAGTTCAAAGTGTTGAATTAGAAACTATAACAAGATGGCGATCCCGGCACCCCGGAACTTGTCCGGGGCAGGCTCCGGCCGGCATGACAATGCACAAAAAACGGCATGACAGTGCAAATTGCAGGCGAAGCCTGTCACCCCGGAACTTGTCCGAGGCAGGCTCCGGCCGGGATGACAATGCAAAAAACGGCATGACAGTGCAAATTGCAGGCGAAGCCTGTCACCCCGCACCTGTTGCGGGGCCGCCATTCTTAGCTGATTCAATCATTTCTCGTGTAATACCAACTTTTTCGGACAAATCAATCCAATTAGCATTGAATTCATTAACTAGGTTAAACTTCCACAAACGCTTATAACGTTTTAGTTGTTTTTCTCTTTTAATTGCATCTTCTATATTGGCAAATAATTCAAAATACACAAGTTTATTGACGTTATATTCGCTAGTAAAACCTTCATTACAATGTATTTTATGTTCAATCACACGACGAATTAAATTATTCGTCACCCCCACATAAAACATAGCATTATCAGAAGACGTCAGAATATAAACATAATAGTTATGCTGATTCATAAGCACAACATACAAAAATGTTTTTGCTATAACAAGAAGGCGATCCCGGCACCCCGGAACTTGTCCGGGGCAAGCTCCGGCCGGGATGACAATGCAAAAGAAAAAACTTTTGCAGTAACAAGATGGCGATGCCGTCCCCATACGCGGATCATGACCACGTAAGAGCTAAAGCTCTAAGTGGTCAAAGAGAACGGAGTCCGGGATGACAATGCAAAAAAAAACAGCATGACAGTGCAAATTGCAGGCGAAGCCTGTCACCCCGCACCTGTTGCGGGGCCGCCTCTTTTACTTTACAATAAATTTCTTGGGAGAGAAGCCTTGTACTTGCACGAGGTAAACGCCGCGATTGAGAGCGCCCACATCCATTGATTCATTTCGAGATTGCGCAACCTTTTGCATCTGCACTTGACCACGCAAATCAACAATTTTAATCGCCTTACCGACAACAGAACGCGGCAAGTTCAGCGAAAGCGTTTTGCCTACAAGCGACATTCCGAATTTGGCCGCAGCATAAGATTTCGGCAATGCAGAACGCGGAGGTTCAATCATCTTCGTCATTTCGTCATAGCGTTCCACAACAGCCATCAAGTACCACGTGCTGTGCGGCAGCCACTGTTCATCCCAGCGCCACACCTGCCATGTTTCCTTCAGAGCATCAAAGCCTACAGCACCAACACCATCGTCCGTCCAGGCAATGCCCGAACCGTCTTGGTTCTTGCCGCTGATACCGTTTGCAATGCCGCCTTCGAGCGTCGCATCGTTATTCGACTGGCCATCATATTTTTGCGGATTCTTGGTTCCTTTACCGTACATCATGCATGTGGCATACGGATTCTTGCCCAAAATCCAGTCGAGCTGGTCGGTCGCATACTTCTGCACGCTATCGGCAACATACTCTCTCAAAGAGCGAGCAGCATACACAGCAGCTGCAGAAAGGCTTGCGATACGGGCATCTTCGCCCTGCCACCAGTAATTGCTTTCGTTGTCGTGCGGGATAAAGAATCCATCTTTTATTTTGTTCTGAGTCTTGTAAGTCTGGCGGGCGTAACCAAACGGGTTATCAACTTTATTCGTAATAGAAACAAGCCAATTGAGATGAACCTTGACTGCATTCATGACTTCACTAAAATGCGGATTGTCGCAAGTGGCACCGATTCTATCTACACAGCCCCAATCAACAAGATCAAAATCAGTATGCTCTGCATACACGCTAATAGGACCTTCGATTTCCGCATAACGGACAAGCGCAATCAGTGGAAGGCCCGCATCGCTCGCATGCCAGAACGGACGCTTTTTATCGTCATCACTCCAGAAATAGCCATCCGCGCTCAAACGACCGACAAGGTGTTTTGCACGATTACGAGCATCCGTCAAATAATCCTTTTTCTGGGTTGCCGCATAAAGTTCCGTCGCGGCCAAAAGTGCCGTGTAATCGTCAATGATGTTTTCCTTGTGGTCATCGCAATACTCGCAGCTGCCGCCAATGCTCTGTTTTTCGGACAAATGCTTATAAGCCTTTTCAGCCGCTTCCAAATACTTGTCACTCGTAAAATCGCCTTTCAGCTTAAGCCTTGCTGCACTGGCAAGGCCTGCAATCGCCATGCCACCGCCTTCACGGAATGCCGTCTGGTAGTCAGCGGATTTTATACCATCGGAACCCGTGAATGCGCAAATTTCACGTTTGCCCATAGGCGAGCCCCAGTTATCAAAAACGGTCATGTAGAAATAGCCCTCGTCGGAGAGCATACGCACCAAGAAGTCTGCACCATAAGCAGCCTCGTCTGCCGTTTTCGCCTTTGTCGATGTCGAAGAAAGCAACTTCGGGATGCGTTCCGAAGCAAACGCAAGCGACCAAAC
>CAMJNF010000136.1 GCA_946407235.1 uncultured Fibrobacter sp.
CCCGCCGCCATGGTGAATTTAATTACGTTATTCATGGGATTCCTCCTCGACTTTTTTTGTTAAAGGGAACAACTGAAGATTCAGTCGATAAACTTGATTGATGTTTTCGTATTCGGCGGCGATGCTTGCGGCCTTACGGACAAATGCATCCAGTTCCTGCGAAATGCGGGCATAAGCCTCTTCGCAAAGCCCAAGCGTTGCACCTGTAAAATGACGTTCATCAACAGAGAACTGGTCTATGGCCGTTCGTGCAAGCAAAGCCATTTCTTTATGCATTCCTCGAACCGCAATCGGCAAAGATTCCTTTGAACCAATCACCGTTTTTTCGGTCTGCACGTAAGTATGTTCCGCCTCGCGTTTGAGAAATTGAGTTTGCACAAGGAATGCAAGTGAATCGCGCACCTGTTCAGCCGAAATCACCTGATGACACATTTTCGCCATTTCAAGCGGGCGCTTTCCGGGCATCATCGGAGCTAGCTCACGGATCGTCGGATTTTTCCACGATTCGTAAAATTCAAAAGCCTCCGCATCGACAATACGCACCTTGTGCTCCAAGGCAATCTTCTGCATTTCAAGGAGAGCTTCCTTTTTCGCAGAATCCTTCGTTGCATTGCCGAACTTGACCATTTGCGTGAAATACGCAAACTCGTGCCCCACAAGCCCCATCGCATGTGCGACTTGTTCCATCTTGACGAGACTCAAGCTGCTCTTGCCTTCGCAAACAAGTTTCAAATAAACCGGCGACTTGAACCCCGCCAGCTTGGAAAATTCCCGCCACGAAAACGCGCTCGTCCTTTTACGCTCTTCGTAAAAGTCCTGCATGTACAGGCGGTAATCTTTATATTCTGTTATCGGTTTCATGTTAGGTTTAAGGGTTAGTGATTAGAGGTTAGTGGTTAGTAAACAGGATTCAATCCCGAGCTTTACATGAATAAATTTAGATTTTTAGCGAATCGCACGCAATATCAAAATGATACAAAATTAAAGATTTTTATAAAATTTCAGCACACTTTCTAAATTGTTTTCATTTTTAAAAACTAAAAGATACACTATGTATCATTAGGCAAAAAATGACCGGATTTATGCCATTATAATTTTCGCGCAACATCAAAAAGAAGTATATTTCAAAACAAACCTATCAAAAAGAGGGAAATTATGGCAAACAAATACGCAGGAACCCAAACCGAAAAGAACCTTGAAGCGGCATTCGCCGGCGAATCACAGGCTCGCAACAAGTACACCTACTTTGCAAGCCGCGCCAAAAAAGACGGATTCGAACAAATTGCAGCCTTGTTCCAAAAGACCGCCGACAACGAAAAAGAACACGCTAAGCTGTGGTTCAAGGAACTCGAAGGCATCGGTGATACCGCCCAGAACCTAAAGGCCGCCGCTGATGGCGAAAACTACGAATGGACGGACATGTACGAAGGTTTTGCGAAGACCGCCGAAGAAGAAGGCTTCACCGCCCTCGCCGCCAAGTTCCGCAGAGTCGCCGCCATCGAAAAAATGCACGAAGAACGCTACCGCGCCCTCCTCAAGAACGTGGAAACCGCACAAGTGTTCGAAAAGAGCGAAGTCAAGGTTTGGGAATGCCGCAACTGCGGACATATCGTCGTGGGCACCAAGGCCCCGGAAGTCTGCCCCGTTTGCGCCCACCCGCAAGCCTACTTCGAAGTCCATGAAGATAATTTCTAACAAACAGGACTTAAAATAAGGCGCTTTAGCGCCATTTCTAAGAGCCGCAATTTTATGCGAGACTGCGCACCGCCAATTTTCATTGGCGGTGTATTTTTATTGCACTCCCACGAAAAAAAGTCACCCCCAGCGCGGAGGGTGACTTAAAAAGCAACTTATATGAATGCTTACGGCACTACATTAGCGAACTTGCATTTTCAAGGTCTTGGCAGAAGAGCCTTGCTGCACACGGACAACGTAAGAACCGCTAGAGAGCATTCCGAAGGTATGAGCGAAGCCGCCAGAAGCAACCTTTTCGCTGTGAGATTCAACAGCATTGCCCATCATGTCAAACACTTCAACCTTCACAATGCCAGCCTTGGCAACAGTCATCTGCAAGGTATTGCCTTGGAGAACCGCACTGAAGCGAGCGCCTGCAGCCCTAGAAGAAATGGAATTCTTCGGGGTCGGCAAAGTACCAACGCACTTCACATTGTCGATTGCCAATTCAGTTCCGAGGTTTGCAGCAGAGAGCTTTTCGTCCACCACCCAAGTCAACTTGGAAACCTTAGCCCAAGAGAAAGCGACAATGCTGCTCGGAGCTGCTTCAGCAACCCATTCCGGCTGAGTCATGGTAGAAACAGTTACAGTCTTCCAAGATGCAGATTTTGCCTGATCCGGGGCAACGTGTTCATAACCGGCATTAGCCTTGACGCCAGTCACGGAACTGCGCATATGGTGGCCAGAGCCCTTATAGCTATACTGGATTGCAGTACAACCAGAAAGCGTACCAGCATCGAAAGCAACTTCCATACCCACGGACGGATAAGTCGTGTCACCCGGAGTAATGCCAGAAATGCCCTGCATTGCGATGTAGGAATTTGTACCTTCCGTCACAAGCATATCCCAAGTGCCCTTTGCATCCTTTGTATTGGTGAAAGATCCACCTGCATCGTACAAGTACCAATAAGCGGTCTTGCCAAGACTTTCGGCAGTAGCGTTACCATCGTCAAAGTCGTCAATCACGACAGCAGAGGACGCAACAGGCGGCTTTTCAGTGCTTGAGCTACCACCACCAGCATAGCCGGCGCAGTTCACATCGTCAATGTAGAGATAATCGGCAGAAGCTTCGCCCTTGACTTCCCATGCAAGCTGGACCACGCTAGCCATCTTCAAAGCAACCGTAGTTCCCCAGCCTTTATCCTGAGCAAGCCCAGAAACCGGAACAGAAGCGGTTTTCCAAGTTGTGCTTCCGGCAATGGCCTTCGAATGTCTGTTGTATTCGGTCAACGCACCTTCTTCGTCGCCCTTCATCGTTGCCTTAAGGTTGTGGCCTGCACCCTTGTACTTATAAGAAATTGTCGTACAACCAGAAAGACCACCCTCGACATTCAAGCCAAGCGTTACATAAGGATCATAAGGATTGTCGCCCTGAACGAGTTTAATGCCAGTCAAACCAGCACCATACTTAGAACCATCAGCAGCAGCGTCTTCAATCACAACAACAGTGCCGTACTGGTCTTCTGTATTCGTGTAAGACGAAGCGCCCTTGTCATTTTTGTCGTTAAAGGCATACCAGGCATCTTCTTTGCCGGTTTTAGAAAGACCATCACCGTCTTCGAAGTCGTCGATGTTGGCCGTAGTTTGGGCAGAAACCATAGCTGCCGTTGCACACACAGTAAATAGGATTTTTTTGTTCATCCATTCCTCCAGTTAGTTTAAGCTTAATTTAACTTTAGATATAGCCTCTGTCAAGAACTTTATCCTGTATTTTCAAAATATGAAACTAATTATATTTCGTTATATGCGAATTTCGTTAAAAATTTTCCGATTCCACACTCTTACGCTTACGTTAAGCTTACTTTTCGCATACACCACAGCAGCGAATTTGGACGGAGTTTTTGACGCAGGTTGGACGACAGCATACCAATCAGCGGATTCCATCAACCACATGCATGAGCGATTACACGCGCTCGGCATGGAACAGGTCGTATTGCAATATGCGGCGGTCGAAAAGACGCACTTGTATTACCCCTCGCAGTTAGACTTTTTGCAGAACACGCAGTACAAGAACAACCAGCTTTTCCCAAAAAGCATCGATGCGGCAAAGGCAGCCGGGAACAAGATTTGGCTCGGACTTTATTACGATGGCGAAAATTGGTACATTCCACCGACAATTTCGCAACTCGATACACTGGCAGCGAGAAATTTAAAAGTGCTCGACGAACTGCACGTTCTTTATGGAAACGAAACTGTAATTGAAGGGGTTTATATTCCGCAAGAAATTGCACGTTACTATTGGGATGGACTTCGCGAAGACGCAACAGCAGCGGCACTTGCAACGCATTTTTTGATTCCAGTCACGCAGGCCGCACAAGCTAAAGGCTGGAAGGTCATGACCGCACCGTTTTACAACCAGAACTTGGAAACGCCCGAAAAGTTGCAAGCGTTTTTCGAATCGCTTTTTGCAGCAGGATTCAAGCCAAACCTCATCGCCGTGCAAGATGGCGTTGGAGCAAGCGATGCAGGCAAGCCACATGCCAGCACAGCAACTGTCGGGAATTACGAGCATGCGGTTGCGAATGCGTGTTCGCAATACGGGATTGAATTTTGGGTTGATATGGAACTGTTCCGCACGGACGATTCACACGCGCTTGCCGATAGCGCAAGACTTTCGGCGCAACTGGATACGGCTCGTGCGGCGGGAGCGTCAAAGGTTATCGGCTATGATTTGGCCGTTCTCGGAAACGCAGGTTTAGATTCACTCGAGAAATGGTTCCCGCGAGACACATCGCAAGCAACTCCAATTAAAGAACGCCGCGCACAAAGGAAGTCGCAAAAGTACGGCAATCTGTACAATAAAGAAATCCGCTATTACAAGCTGAACGGTGCAAGAGTAAAGACAAGCGAATAATTTATTATTATTTTCAAATAAAAAAGGAGCATTATGAAGAAATTTATCTTATACATTACATTTACATTCGCCCTCTTTTTTGCGGGTTGTGCAGGATCCAGCAGCAGCAATCCTTCATACACAAACTATCGTTTCTTGACGGGCAATCTGTATCTCCATACAGAAATTCCAGTACCCACAGAAATTGACCTCAAATTCATCAACAAAAATCACGAATACAAATACGCAACCCCTATTTACACCTATGAATGGAGTCTCTCCGCTTTTACATTTATCAAAGACGATGTCATTACAAGAATCAGGGCTATGGCTCCAAGATATATGAAAGCCGACACAAGCTTTCACCCAGCAGAAAACTTGAGCGACCCAGAATATATCGATTTTTACATCAAATACGTTCTCACAAATTACTATCCATCGGCAATCAAAGAAGATGCAACCTACAACAAAGAACTCAACTATGGTTACAGTTGTCACTATCCCAAAGACCCCGATGTCATTCATTGCGTAGCGCTCCGCATAACGCCCCAAAGAAATTTTGTCGCCATAGAAATGACCGCTCCGACAAGATCCGAAGAGAATGTCAAAGACTGGATTGTATCCACAATCGAAAGTGTTGACGAACAAACGGTTCAGAAATAAATCGTTCTATAAACTAACTTTTAAGAACCATCCGCGGATACGCGCTGACAAAGGATAAGGATTAGGATTTCTTCGTTAATTTGCCGCCCGCGATGAGCACTAAAAAGGCGGCACCGCCAACACCCACAATCTTCTTGATATCGCTCCAAAATTCACGACGCTTTTCTTTGCAGGATTCGCAAAGTTTTTCAGAGTCGTAAGCTTTATCGCAGCCGCATTTTTTGCATGTATTCCACAATTTTTGAAGCATAGTCAAAGTCCTTATTTTTGGGGGTCGTGAAGCATTTTTAAAATACCAATTTTTGATAGGAATGAGCGTAATGGAGGTCACACGATCTGAAAGTCACGCCCGGCGTATAAATGCAATCATCGTTGTGCAGTGAATTCTTATGACGCCGATGCGGTTCGTAAAAAAGATTCCACATTTTTTTATCCGTCAGGCAACTGAATAAAGTCGAACACCTGCAAATGCATTCCTCTTGTGCGCCAGCCCCTGTTGTGACTCCCCCGCCCGGATTCGATGCCGAGGCAAAATTGAGAACCGCAACCTTGCTGCCCACATACGCCTGCGCCGCCTCGAGAGTCCGCTTTTGCAAAACGATGATTTTTGCACGATTCGCAAAAACATTCCGATGAACACAGGGGACATTTTCACTTTCACCTGTGAATTTTTGAAACAGCCTCGATTGAGCAATAGATTTGCGGAGACGTTCATTTGTTCGGCAACGTTCCGCCGTGTCCTCGAATACTTTAATATTCAACGCTCTATAATTGATTCTATTCAGCATACTTCTAGAATATCGCTTATTTGCGGGGAAAAGTCAAGAAGGCGGAGTTAAGCTCTGTACAAGGCCTTTTTCTCTGCGACTACACAGGGCGTTATACAGAGTTTTAAACCCATGGCATTCAGCACACGCATGATGGTATCGAACCTCGGATGTGCATCTTCTCTTAGCGCCTTATACAAACTTTCGCGATTCAAGCCCGCAGACTCGGCGATTTTTGCCATTCCGATTGACCGGGCTGCATCTCCAATGGCGTGTTGCCAAAGAACGGGGTCATTTTCGGCAAGGGCCTCTTCCAAAAAGAGCTTCACGTCTTCTTCTGTTTTAAGAAGATCAGCAACATCCAAGTCAGAAATTTCTGCATCACTTTTTTTCATTGTTCAGCTCCTTTGCCATGTTGATATCCTTTTGTTGCGTCGATTTGTCGCCACCTGCTAGGAGCAGCACAACAACATCGTCTTTTTTCGTGTAATAGATGCGATATCCAGGTCCGTAGTGAACGCACATCTCGTATATTCCCTCATCAACAAACTTGAAATCCCCAAAGTTACCTAGTTTAACCTGTTCAATTCTAAGGTTTATTTTCGCACGAGCACGTGCATCCTTGAGCTTGTCGTACCACTTGGAAAAATATTCCGTTTTCTTGATTTGAAGCATTCACCCTCCTATAATGTAGCCAATCGGCTACAAGCTGTCAATAGGGCGACATGAGGGATTGCTAAATAATTTTCAGTAAAGGCAACATTGGCCACAACATCTTTCTTCATAGTCATCTCCTCTGGCATACAAGCAAAAAACGCCAAGAACTACACATTTGCACACTACAATATAAATTCAAGAGTGTAATTTGTCAATAGGCTCTCGCGATTAATTTTATGTATATGATTTTCTCTGAGTTTTCTGAAACTTCAACTATCGCACCTTCATTTCTGTGATGGTCGAATATATCAAAATTCGGTCAACTTTTCTTTTAGCAACGTTTCTGCGAAACTCAAAATTTTTTCGCCACCTTCCATGTGCATTTTTTGTCTGAATCAGAGCGAGTAAGGATTCCCGCATCCACGAGCTTTTTCATGTCGCGGTGGAAGGTCTCTCGCCGAACGTCAAGGCGTTCTGCCTGTTCCGTTTGCAGAATATTCGGATTCTCTTTCACGATGTTTAGAATCCGTTTCTGGCGTTCACTGATTTTTGCTGTGACATTTTGCTGAGACATTTTTGCAGTTGCTCATGCTCCCTTTCTAGCGTACTTCAAACGCAAGCCCGCAAAGCCATGCAAGGCGAGTGCCGCAGGGGTTTCTGTAACGCCTAGCTTGATGGCGGAAAAGCGAACCCTTCAATATACACAAACGACTGCGGAGCAGCTGTAATGCCGTATTCGGCAAGAGTCTTGGATGTAGCAAATTTGCGGAATCATTTTAAATCATTTATACTAAAAACAAAGCCCTCACAAAATGGGTCTCCATCTCTAGTAACATAAAATTTTTCACACGGAATATCAGTCTTATACGACCACGGAATACACTCACCGTAATCATTCACAGCATCACAACTATACCACAAAGCCGAAATATTATTGCACTTACCAACACCATCCGCCAATTTCCAACAGCCTTTATTCTTTACCAAGTGAAAATCACCAC
>CAMJNF010000137.1 GCA_946407235.1 uncultured Fibrobacter sp.
AAACGCAGGTCTTGACGCCCTTGGACTGGAAGTATTCACCGAGAACAGCAGCGTTTGTGTTGGAGTCGTCACCACCGATGATAACGATAGCGTCGAGGTCGAGCTTGTTAGCAACAGCAATGCACTTGTTGAACTGTTCTTCAGTTTCGAGCTTGGTACGGCCAGATTGGATCATGTCGAAGCCACCGGCGTTGCGGTAGGCGTCCATCTTGGCGTCGTCAATTTCAATGTACTTGCCGTTTTCGAGGCCGCTCGGACCGCCGAGGAAACCGAAAAGGACGGAATCCTTGGAAACGGACTTGATGCCGTCGTAGATACCGGCGATAACGTTATGTCCACCCGGAGCCTGGCCACCAGAGAGAACCACGCCCATGCGGAGAGCCTTGCCAGCCTTGGCTTCGGCTGCTTCGAACTGAACAACCGGAAGACCGTAGGTGTTCGGGAAGAGTTCCTTGATCTTGGCCTGGTCGCTAACGGATTCCGTAGCTGCACCCTTGTTAATCTTCACGCTGAGGGCGCCGTTCTTGAGGGACACCGGGAGCTTCGGCTGATAGGCCTGACGGGCCTTGGTCAGTACAGAGAGATTTTCGGACATTGTTTATTCCTTTTGTTAATCCCGCAAAAAAGCGGGTTATGGTTAAAAATTCCGTGCGTAAATATAGTAATTATTCTTTTCAAGAACCAAAAAGTACGTCATGCGGGCGGGGCCCCAGCTCGGAAAAACTTAAACCCATCCTGGCGCAAGCACCAACCTTACGGCTCGACCATGACCATACAAGGATGGTCGCGGCACTCGCCTTTTAAGGTTGTGGCCGACGCTTTTATTCTCACAACGATAAACTTTGTATACATTTGTATATTAAGCCGCGCTAGTTAAGTATAAAATCAGGGCTTTACTTCTTTACAAAATGTGATGAAAGTCAAATTTTTGTATAGAATTTTTAACTTTTTGTTTCCAAATAGAGTAAATTTTACTATATATGCGTTGCGTAATAAAAAAGTAATAACGAGCAGCTTATATTTTTTAATACGGAATAAGAAATAAGAAGGTGAGTGTATGAATGTTTTAATCTGGGGTTCAGATACCATATTGGGTCATGGGCTATTGTCCACGCTGAAGGATATCAAGGATGGCGTTTTCAACGCCATCGGAAATATCGAAATTGGGGAAATTTTTGCATGCGATGCCGAATCCGACAAGGACGTTATTGACGAAGCATGCGCTAATGCCGATTTCGTTTTCAATTTGTCCTATGGATTTAAATCCGACAAGCTCATTGAAGGTTTAAACGTTCATAATAACACTTGCCCGGTGCTCTTGGGCCATTCCGTAGGTGACAAGAGTCTTTTCCGCGAGTACGCCCAAAATAACAACGTACCGATTCTTGAATGGGCTCCGAATTACGACATGGAACTTTTGAGTATCGAAGCTCAAGTCTATGACATGCTCGGCGCACTGCAATGCGCGTAAATTAGACGAAAGAATGTACAAACTAGGCGGCCTCCTACTTTTGGGGGCGCCTGTTTTGTTATTCCAGCATTAGTTCATTCGGAATGGCTCCCTCCATGCAGAGGAGCCTTCTTTTTAGGCCGACTCCAAGTGTGTAACCGCTCAAATGCCCGCGGCTATCTATCACACGGTGGCAGGGAATAACAACTTGGAGTGGATTGTTGTGCAAGGCGTTTCCAACGGCACGCGTTGCTTGCGGTTCGCCGATTGCTTCTGCGACTTGCTTGTACGTCCACGTTTTTCCGTAGGGAATTTTGCGTGTGACTTCCAAGACTTTTTTCAGGAACTCGGTGCCGTAGATTTTTATGGGTATAGAAAACTCGCAGATTTTACCTGCGAGGTACAAATTAAGTTCGTTCACGGCCTTGCGGTAGGCGTTACGAACACGGTTGTTTAATTCAGTTCCGATGTCGGGACTTGCATAGGCGCAAGCTTGTACGCTACTTGCCCGCACCGCCTTGGCTTCGCTTGATGAACCTTGAAATTTTAAGCCACAAAGATTTGATCCTTCAAAGACAAAGGTCCATTCACCCCAGACGTTTCGGTGGCTTATCTTTGTGAATTTCGGGTCATCAAACTTCATACCATGTGGTATTTCTCCTAGCGCAATGGATATTCTTTATATTCCTTTACGCCGAATTCTTCCTTGAGGTAGTCCCAGCGCACAAGGCGGTTCTTCCAATAGTACTTGCGGTACAAACGACGGGCTACACGGCTTGTTAGTTCGTACGGAATCGTGTGATGGTCATCGGCGACGCTTTCCATCGAAATGCGGAAGTCGAGTTCACCGTTCACCACGTCAACAGTTTCGCCGACTTGCACATCCGGAATGTGGCTTACATCGACCATCGTTGCATCCATGCAAACGCGTCCGAGAATTGGGCAGAGCTGTCCGCGGATAAATACGAATCCCTTGTTGTATTCGCCGCGGAGGTAACCATCACCGTAACCGATTGCGATTGTTGCAATGCGTGTAAGTTGCTGTGCGGCCCAGTAACCGCCGTAGCTCACTGTCTCGCCGGGCTTCACGTCGTGCACATGGCGGATCGTGGACTTGATTTTCATGACAGGCTTGAGTGGCCATGGTGATGGAGCTGCACCCATGCAGTTGTAACCGTAAAGAGCAAGTCCCGGACGCACCATGTCGAAGTGGCTTTCGGGGTGCGTGAGCGTGCCTGCTGAACTGGAACAATGGCAAATCGCAGGGCGGAGTCCGTCTGCATCGAGCACATCGACGAGTCGTGCAAAGCGCTGGATTTGAATTTCCGTTTTCGGGTTGCCGGGCATGTCTGCAGTCGCGAGATGCGTGAACATCCCTTCGAACTTCAAGTGCTTGAGGGATAGTGCTGCACGGATGTTGTTGAAGTCTTCGGCGTCAAAGCCGTAACGGTTCATGCCTGTGTCTATGGCGAGGTGTGCCTTGCAAGTCGTTCCCGTTTCGCCAAGGAATTGATCGAAAGCCATAGCTGTGCGAAGATCGGTAATTGCAGCCGTGAGCTGGAATTCGACAAAGTAGGCGAAGTCAGCTGGAGTGCAAGGGCCGAGGACGAGTATTGGCAAGTCCATGCCGTACTGGCGAAGAATCATGCCTTCGCTGATGTGGGCGACACCGAGATAGTCCGCACCGCCGAACTTGGCGGCAAAAGAGCAGGCGAGGCTTCCGTGGCCGTAGGAGTCTGCCTTGACGGGGAGTAAAATCTTGGTCGAAGCAGGAATTTGGCTTCTTATAAATTTGATGTTTTCACAGAGTGCGTCTAAATTGATCTCAATCCAGTTCGGGCGCGCAATCTTATTTAAGTCAGGAGGATTAGATAAAAGTTTCATGATAACAATAATATAGTCAAGTTTTAAGAAAATGGCTTCGGTTCCCTTTAAAAATGGCCTTACTCCTTCCAAATTGGAATAAATTATACTGGTCTAAGTTTTGTAAAATTCAAAGCCTGTAATAAAAATCAAAATCGTTTGCAATCCCAATAACGACGGACATTGTCTTATTTTGTCTTAGTTTACAATTCGACGTATGAAATTTTCTTTACTTTTTTGCGCTGTTTTCTTAAAATTTTTATTGGTACTTTATGGGTGTGATAAGGGTTTGGGTTGTTTCTTACTTTAAACAAATGAATAAAAGAGTAAGAGGTTTTATACAAAATAATTTCCCTTATTGAGGAATTTAATTTATCTGACATTTTGAAAAATAACGTGGCTGTTGTGTATGGTAAATGCAAGACGGATTCACGTGATGGTTTCGCGTAACAGTTCGCTTAATGGGCTTGCCTAAAAGTCCTGTTACGAAATGTTGCCATTCGGCAAATGGATTGCTCCGCTCACGGAGTAGTTGGTTTGCTGATACCTGAAAAACATAAACATCCAATTTCCTTGTGAAAAGGGAGGATAAAATCATGAAAACGACAAATAAAAAACAAGACGCGTTCATCGCATCCTTGATGCCAGATTCCGACAAGAAGATGGTGCGCATTGCAAGCGTATCGCTGATTGTCGCGTTAGCTCTTGGCTTTTGGGCTTCTACGTATGAACGGATTATCGATGAGGTTCTGTTCGAGAACGCAACTGATCCAGTTCTCTCGAATGTCACGATGACTTCTGTAAAAAAGGATGAACCGAAAAAAGACAAAGTGGACAAGAAAAAAGAAGAAAAAATTGTCCGTAAACATAGAGGAGGTGGTGGACCGAGAACCGGTAAAGGCGAACCGAGAGCGCCCGAAAAAATTGGGGTTCTCAAATATCTCGCCGCAAATACTAAAAAAGCAAGCAACAGCGCTTTCGATTGGACGGACACGAAATTCGCAAAGGATATTGACCACGTTCTTACAACGCTCAATTCTATACGAACTTCGGGAAAAACGACAATTGGAGCCACTCGCGGCAAGGTTGATGGAAAATTCAATGAAGGCCGTTTTGGTGGTGGAAGCGGAGGAATCGGTGATGGCATGAGAGGTTTGTTGGGTGGGGCTGATGGTCGCATTACAACAAAGAGTATGAAGGGTAAAATGACTGTTCCTTCTATGAAGGAAATCGACATGGGTGCAGGTGGCGGCTCACGCTCTGCTTCTGACATCATGAAGATTGTGCGTCAGCGTACACCTGGATTACGACATATCTACAACAAGCACCTGAAAAAGAAACCTGGATTCCAGGGCAAGGTCACATTGAGATTCACGATTGCTCCGGGTGGCGAAATCATCAGTAATTCCATAGTCAATTCTACAACGGGTTACGGTGAATTTGATTCTGAAATCAAGAATGCAGTTGGTACTTGGCGTTTTGGTGCAATTAAATCTGGAAATACGACAGTGACGATTCCATTTACCTTTACGGAGTAATGAAATGGTTATTGGAGTAGAATAAAGAGAAATAGATTTGTAAATTTAAGCCGGCGATTTTATCGTCGGCTTTCTATGCTATTTATAAGGTGATTTAATTATGAAAGATCCTCGCATTACTCAGCTTGCAGAAAATCTGATCAACAATGCCATTGCTCTTAAGGCAAATGAAAATATTTTAATCGAGACGACCGATACTCCAGATGAACTTTCGACAGAGCTTATCAAGGCTGTCGCTAAAGTTGGTGGAAATGCATTTGTTCACAATTACAATAGCCGCGTGCGTCGTGAAGTGATTCGTAGCGCATCCGAAGACCAGATGAAACTTTCTGCAGAACTTGCGATGAACGAGATGAAGCAGATGCAGGCTTATCTTTCCATTCGCGCCATGAACAATGCGATGGAAAATTGCGATATCGATGATAAGAAAATGCTTGCCTATAGAAAAATCACTCAGGATGTTTTGAACTACCGCGTGAATAATACGCGTTGGTGCGTGCTTCGCTGGCCAAATCCGTCGATGGCTCAAGGCGCAAAGATGAGCACGGAAGCGTTCGAAGACTTTTACTTTAAGGCATGCCTTGCCGATTACCCGAAAATGCAACGTGCCGCCCAGGCTTTGGTGGACCTCATGAAC
Source organism: uncultured Fibrobacter sp. (assembly GCA_946407235.1). GTDB lineage: Bacteria > Fibrobacterota > Fibrobacteria > Fibrobacterales > Fibrobacteraceae > Fibrobacter. The sequence continues at coordinate 5,489 of CAMJNF010000137.1, forward strand.
AGGACGAATAAGGTGCGTCTTGTGGCTCAGGATACGGACATCACGTTCAGCATCAAGGACATTCCGGCGGTGCCGTGCTGCGGCAATATGAACATTCCCGATGGCGAAGTCTATACGGCTCCGGTGCAGGGGAGTATCGAAGGTGTTATCCATTACAACACGCCGACGCTTTACGAAGGCAAGCAGTTCAGCAATATCCGACTTGTCTTTAAGCAAGGGAAAATTGTCGAAGCGACTTGCGAAACGGGCGATAACAAGAGCTTGAACGCCATTTTCGATACCGATGAAGGGGCGCGCTACGTGGGCGAATTTGCAATTGGATTTAATCCGTTCGTGCTTTCTCCGATGTGCGACATCTTGTTTGACGAAAAGATTTCTGGCTCTATCCACTTTACGCCGGGTATGTGCTATGAGGATGCTCCGAATGGAAACAAGTCTGCCATTCATTGGGATCTTGTGCTTATTATGCGTCCGGAATACGGTGGCGGCGAAATTTGGTTCGATGACAAGCTTATCCGCAAGGACGGACTTTTTGTGATCGATGAACTCAAGTGCTTGAATCCGGAAAATCTTGTTTAGAGGTTTCAGGTTATAGGTTGTAGGTTTTAGGTTAGTTTGGCACCTACGGTGCGATTTAAAAGTCCTAATACCTAAAGCCTAATACCTTACACCTAAAGAATAATTATATTTTCCTCACACGAATCAAAAAATCTTATTACAAGGAAAACGATATGAATTTAAAAACGATGTTTGGCATTGGCCTCTTAAGTTTCGGTGTCGCTTTTGCACAGGATTCTTATCAGTCAGCCACAACTCAGTCTATGAGCGAACAGGAACTCCAGAAGCAGGAAGAACAGGCCGCTTCTTCTGAAAGCCTTACTTCTCCGGTTCCCTTTGTGAAACCGGATATTCCGAAGGATTCCAAGCGTACTCCGTTCAATGCTATCTTGCATGGCAAGTCCTATAACAGATTCAGCAACATGGCTGCAGCAAACAATACGGACCTTTTGCTCACGTACCCGAACTTGTTTGCCAACCGCAAGTTCTTCTACATGGAACCGACCAACAAACTCGGTATTATTTCTCTCGGTTCTTTCTTCACGGCATTTGATATTTCCAAGGCTCCGTATGATGACAGCCAGTTGGGCCGACTCACTCTCGGTTATGCCGCTCCGGGCTTCGGCTTCTACGTTCGTGCAGGTCTTGGCCGCGACCGCGTCAGCAATGAAAATGCTGTTGTGAACCGTACATTTGGTGGCGATGACTGGGCTGCTGCAATTGCAAAGAGCTTCTTGGGCTTGAATGTTGCTGCCGATGTTGACTGGCTTACCACGCACACGAAGACTCACAGGGATCCGGATCTTGGCGCTGAATCTAAGGACCGTTTTGATAGCCTCACGATTGGTTTGAGCTTGACGAATGCTCCGACGGCAAAGAACTTTACCTGGACTCTTGGTGCAAGATTTGTGAACTTCCTCAACGAAACTGAAGTTGATGGAGATGTTCAGAAGGCTAACGACCCGGCTTCTTTCTGGGAAATTACTCCGTATCTCCGTACCGGTCTTTCTGTTCTTGAAAACGAAAATGCTCGTGTTCTTATTGGTTGCGGTGCTGTGTTTGCTTACAGAAACTACGATGATCCGGTTGAAGTTTACACTCTTACCGCCGTTCTCCAGCCGAGCATGCTTGGTGAAGTATTCCTTGGCGAAAACAAGAACTTCATGTTCTATGGCGAAGTTGGCTATGACTGGGTTGCTTTCCAGTTCTTGAAGAACAACAACGAAGATTTCAACAGGATTACGGATAAGATGGATGTCGTTACGGCGTCTGTTGGTTTCCGTTACCAGTACAAGGATTTCCTTGCTGTTGAACTCGGTCTTGCAGAAAACATGAACCTTCTCAGAGGTCCGGGCAACTTCTTCACGAGTGGTGAAACGGTTGTTGACTTCAGTGCAATGATCCGTTTCTAATAGCTGAAATACCGATGCCGGCACAGTGGCCGGCAAGACATGTGAAACAAGATGCGCCTCCCGATGGGAGGCGTTCTTTGTTTTAAGTCCTTTAGGTAAGAAGCCGATGCGTAGCATCGGCTTTAACAACC
>CAMJNF010000138.1 GCA_946407235.1 uncultured Fibrobacter sp.
AAGGGCAAGAACATTGCCGACGTGCTTGACATGCGCATCGTGGAAGCCTGTGAGTTCTTCAAGGACCAACCGAAGATTTTGCCGAAGCTCGAATGCCTCCGCGATGTAGGCCTCCCGTACGTGAAACTCGGTCAGCCCGTGACAACGCTTTCGGGCGGTGAATCTCAGCGCTTGAAACTTGCCGCAGAACTCTGCCGCCGTCCGGCAACGGAAATGGTCTACCTGCTTGATGAGCCCACAACGGGTCTCCACCTGAAGGATATCCAGATCCTCTGGAACCTTTTGCGCAGGCTCTCGGCTCGTGGCGATACGGTCATTGTCATCGAACACCATCCCGATATTATCCGTTTGGCAGACTGGAAGGTTGAATTAGGACCTGTTGGCGGTGCAAAGGGTGGTTACTTGCTCGAAATGGGGGCTAAATCATCAAATTGATGGTGCTAATCTGATTATAAGAAATTATTTTTTTCTTAAGAAGAAGATTCTTATAAAGACAGGAGAGCCTATGAACATTTCCCGATTGCTTCCGTTTTTGTTGCTGGTCCCGGCGCTTACAATGGCCGATGTGGATCGCAACTTTAAATTGACTCCGGAAAATTTTAAAGTCGGTAATGTTTTAGAGCGTGCGACCAATTTTGCAATTGTGTTGGACCAGGCTGTAGCGATTTCGCAGGAACCTGTTTTCCCGTTGCAGGCAAACCAGCTTTACCTCCGCCATAAAGCGTCCGCTAAGGAGTACCTCTGGTTCTCTGGTGAGGCAAAGCCGGAAGACTATAAGAATCTTCATGCCTTTAATCTTAAGGATAATCATTTGGGCGCGCGTGAAGTTGTTGGACTTCGCTTCTATGCTTCTCGCCAGTACAAGGCCTTCCAGGACGAAGCTGATATCTATTTTGATGCCGAGTATGTTTATTCGCCGCGTGTTGCAAAGCTCCTGTTCATGAAGAACGGTAAGTGGCAGGTCTTGAAAGAAAGTATTCATCCGGGTATGGTACAAATCCAATCGGATGAAAAGAACTTGGAAATTGTGTCCTTAAATACAAAGGTGAAGGCGGGGGCGAGGGCAATCTATCCTGCGGAAAATGGGGTTTATATTTTCTCGTTCAATGCTCCTGGCAAACTTCCGTACGTTGACGCTGCAGTGCTTAAACCGGGCGAGGTGCTCACGTTCAATGTGAAGTTCCCTGAACCCGATTCCGTGATTGTTGTATCTAGCTCCAGTGTCGTTGATTCTATTTCAAGCTCAAGTGTTGCCGAATCTACTTCTACCTCCAGTTCCAGTGTTTTGCCTGTTGTAAGCGATTCGACTTCGAGCTCTAGCGTAGTTCTTGATTCAAGTGCTGTATCTTCAAGTTCGGGTATCGTTATTCCTGACTTTGATGCCGGCACATCCGGCTCCAGTGCGACTTCTGTTTCTTGTTCAAGCGTTACTTCGTCTAGCTCTAGCGCTCCTGCGAAATTGTCTATCACGCTTGATGACGTGCTTGCACTTAAAACGCTAGAAGAAACCGAAGCCCTCTACGATACATTCTCAGTTGTGGTGGATAAGAACGTGAATCGTGTGGACACGATGGAATTCTCGAAGTTCTATCCGGCGATCAAGTCCGCGGATTCTCTTGGACTTATTGATTCGGGATCGGTCTACCGCAGTTACGTTTCTCACTACAAGCTTAAGCGCAAAGAAGCCCAGACGCTTTGGCGCAATAAAAAACTGGGTGAAGTCAGCGCCCTTTATAAGGCTTTCCGTGCAAAACTCGATAGTCTCCAGGCGCTTCCGATTGAAATTAATATGAAGCCTGTGGCGATTGAAAAAATCATGAAGCCCATCGATACAACGGCAGTCGATTCCAATAAGAATGCGGTTGCAAAGGTGGATTCGCTGGGTGTGCGTTTTGGTGCCGATCGAGCCCGTGTCGAAGTGACTTGGAAGGGCGTAGTCGATGGATTCTCGATGGATTCTCTTGCTTCGTTGCTTGCCTCGGGCGATTCCTCTCTTGTGACAACGTTGTTCCTTGTGAATAATAAGCCTGTGTGGGTGTTCAAGGCCGGAGATCTTGTTGGACGTTACCAGTACCGCTACGAAAAACTCGGCTTCCGCATCGGGGATTCTCTCTATGTCGGTAAAGGTGATTTTGTATTGCCGAAGCACATTGCGATTGAAAAGGAAGTCGTGGATTGGCTCAGGTCTAGAGTTCCTGAATCGTCATCATCTGCGATTGTAAGTTCGTCTTCTTCTGTTATTGTGAAAGATACTGTAGCGCCGGAAAAAAATCCCAAGGTTATCGAACACGCCTCTCGTGGAACTGTCGCGGTTATTGACTCCGGCTCGTTCCGCTATCGTGGCAAGGTTGTTTCCATGTCTCCGTTTGCCATCCATACGACCGAAGTGACTCAGGAATTTTATCAGAATATTATGGGCCGCTTGGATTCCGCGAAACGCACTCCAGATAAGTCTGCGTTCAAGGGCGCTAATAAGCCGGTTCAGAATATCACTTGGGAACATGCTCAGTATGCTTGCAAGGTCTTGGGTGGAGATTTGCCGACTGAAGCCCAGTGGGAATTTGCTGGCCGTGCCGGAAGCAATGACGGCGTGCTTTGGAAAACAGACGATGTTGCAAGCGTGTCTGAATATTCCGTTTACGCTGAAAACTCCTTGAAGAAGGGCAAGAAGGATGAAGCTTATGGACCGCATGACGTGGCGACAAAATCTCCGAACGCCTGGGGTCTTTACGACATGTCGGGTAACGTTGCTGAATGGACTCGCGACAATTATTTTGCAATCACGTTCTCGATTGAAGATTCAAACCCGACGGGCTCGTTCTGGGGAACGGCTAAAGTTTTGAAGGGTGGTTCTTGGAAAGATAAAGTCAAAAAGCTAAATATGACAGTGCGCGATGATGAAGATCCTCGCTATTGGTCTGATTTTATCGGGTTCCGTTGCGTGTTCCCGCTTGAAAGAATTCTTCAGGAAAAATGAAAATGAGTAGTAAATCCAATAAGGAAAAAAGTATTTTCAAAAAGCTGACGGCGCTTCCGTACCTGCTGGTGCTGCTTGCGCTGTTGATGCCTTTGGCAAACGTATCGTGCACGACGAAAGACGAAGGCAACCCGATTGCCCAAATGACGTTCTACCAGATTGCATCGGGCGTTGATTTGGACAAGTCGTTAGAGAATTCTGCGCTTGCTCAAATGAACCGCATGGTCAAGCAAAATCCGAGAATTTTGGATCATTTCAAAACGCAGATGCCGAATTACCCGAAGATGGAACCGGTTCCTCATTTGTACGGAATTGTAGCTGCCATCGTTCTTGCGGCTGCGTTTGCTTGGATTGTTCCGCTTGCATCGGCGGTGATGGGGCTTTTATCGATGATTTCTCTGTGGTCTTTGCTGATGAAACTTTCTCAGTTGAGCGATACGCTTGGGATTCCGCTATTGAAATTCGAAGGTGGCGTTGGATTGTATTGTGCAAGCTTCCTGATTTTGATTGGGACGGCGATGAACATTGCAACGCTTGTGCGGCCTGCGGTTCTTGCTAGGCGTGCACGCAAAAAGAAAAAATAATCGTCATTTTTTATCAAAGAAATTCTAGAGTTTTCTCTTAAGATTGATAGTCCTGCGTTTGCGGGACTTTCTTGCTTTGTGATATTTTTCTTTTTTTTAGAATACGTTTTTTTTAACTAAAAACGCCACTTTTCTTTACTTGTGATTCATGTCAAATATATGAAAATTGTATCAAAATTGGAAAAATAAGGTATGATTTGTAGGGATTCTTTTTTTTATATGAAATTTTAAATTTTTGCATGTGTATGGGGTTTACCTAAATTACAGTTGCAAAAGCGGTGATTTCTGGTAAATTGGTTGCTTTGGTGCGAAACATTAAATGAAGTGAAACCCTAAAAAGGTAATCATTCTTTTTGGTACTATGTTAGAACAAGAAAAAATTGCCACATCGAATTTCATTTCTGTTCCGCCAATGCGGATGGATAACACCATAACCTTGCAAGAGGCTCTTGTGATCTTATGGAAAAATAAACTCGCAATCGTTCTGTTTGTTTTGGTTGCGTCTATGATCGGGGGCTTTGTTGCCTTGTGGCAGCGTCCTTTGTATTCTAGCGACGTCCTTCTCCAGGTGAACGTGAAGGGCAATAGCAGCAAGTCTACTAAGGCTATGGGCGAAATGGGCGAAGTTCTTGAATTGGCTAGCCCTGCCGATGCTGAAATTGAACTCATCAAGAGCCGTATGGTTCTTTCGAGTGTCGCTGAAGAAGAACACCTTCATTTAATGGCAAGGCCCGTTGGCTTCTTTGATCGTCTTATGCATCAAGAAGGCCGTATGGATTTGGATTCCTTGCGTATCCCGGTAAAACTGCGTACGGAAAAATGGACCGCTGTCGCTGATGGCGAAGATGGCTATTCCGTGATTGCTCCGGATGGCAAGAAAATTCTCGATGGCAAAGTCGGCGATGTCTATACCGCAAAGTATGCCGGTGATTCGTTGGTTATCCGCGTGAATTTCATGTTGGCAAAAGAAGGACAGAAGTTTGCTTTGGTTCAAGGCTCTCCGCTGAGTGCTGGCCGAGGCTTGTCGGGCGCATTAAGCGTTTCCGAAAAGGGCAAAAAGACAGGTATTATTTCGGTGCGTTACAGCCACCGCTATCCTGATCGTGCTGCTTCGATTTTGAATACCGTTGCAAGAACGTATTTGCGCCAGAATATTGAAATGCGTACTGCCGAAGCAGAAAAGACGCTTGGCTTTTTGGAAAGCCAGTTGCCGGGTGTAAAGGCTAAGCTTGACAGTGCCGAAAAGGTTTTGGCTGATTACCGCTATAAGATTGGTTCCATCGACATGACCGGCGAAACCAGAGCCCATATCACGAAGGAATCTGAACTTAAAAGGCAAATTACTGAACTTGAACAGAAAAAGCAGGCTGCTTTGCGTCTGTTCAAGCCGGAACATCCGAGCGTCGTGACGCTTGTGAAGCAGCAGAACAAGCTGCGCTCTGAATTGGCTTCGCTCAAGAAAAGCGCTGAAAAGATGCCTTTGACCCAGCAAGAAGTTGCCCGCTTGCAAGAAGAAGTGGCTGTCAATAACGAAATCTATACGAACATGCTCAACAATATCCAGCAGTTGCGCGTGGTGCGTGTTGGCGAAGTCGGTAATGTCCGTATTGTTGACTTGGCTCAATTCGAATCGACCCCGTCGAAGCCGAACAGAATGAAAATCATGGCGTGTGCCGCTGCAGCAGGATTTATGCTGGGTGTGCTTTACGTGTTCTTGATGTTCATGCTGAAGAATGGCGTGCGCAGTGCTTCTGATATCGAACGCGAAACGAAAATGAACGTGCTCGTGAAGATCCCGCAGTCTCGAAACAAACTGCTCACTAGGCGTAAAACATTGCATGCCACTCCTTTTGTGCTGAGCAAGAGTGATGACCAGGTGACGGAATCGTTCCAGTCCATGATGACCGCCATTAACTTTACTTTCCCGCAAATGAACCATTCCGTGATTCTCGTGATGGGTCTTGTTTCGGGTGTTGGCAAGAGCTTTGTTTCGCAGAACTTGGCTGCAATTGCCGCTATGAATGGCAAGAAAGTTTTGCTTATCGATGCCGATATGCGTCGCGGGACTATCCAGAGTAACGCAAAGATTGGACTTGCCGATGTGCTCGTTGGAAGAGCTTCTTTGGAATCTGCTGCTCAACAAAAGTACAATGAAAACATGTACGTGATTGGTGCTGGCAAAACAAGAATGAGCGCTTGCAGTCTGCTTCGTAGTGATGCGATGAACAACTTGCTTAACGAAGCTCGCCAGAAATTTGACATGGTTGTCATCGATACTCCGCCGTTAAGCATGGTGACTGACGCGGAACTCATTTGCCCGCTGGCTGATTACTTGCTGTACGTGCTGCATTATGGCAAACATAATATGGATGATATTAAGGAAGCTGTATCCAAGGTTTCCCGCTATTCCGGAAAGGCTGGCGCCATTGTGATGAACCATTGCGAATATGAACCTGGGCACTACGGTTATTATAAGAAGGAATCCTATTGCCAAAAGCAAGAAGACTACAAACGTTTTTCTTTAGCTTCTCTGTTCTTTTTGTTAGGCTCTAAGTTTGGGGGAAAATAATGAAAAAGTTGAAACTGCTCTCTATTTTTGCAATGGCACTCGCTATGGCGGGAGTGTCTAATGCAGCCGATGAAGAAATTCTCGGTAAGTATGGCGCTATTACGGTTAAGAAGGTCTTAGTGAATGAACCTTATCGTAATGACGTAAAAACTGAAGTAATTGTAGCGGTTATTGATGACGATTCCAAAGAGACACCTGTGATTACTGAAGATATTCAGGTGGATTCTGTTTATTATAATCGCGTGTTTAAAGCTCAGGTCCCTTCTACATTGATGCTTCCTTTTGATTTAAAACAAGCTGACTGGAAAATGGCTGGTTTTAATTTGTTTGAATTTGTCAAAATTACTAAAAATACATCTGATTGTCGTAGTAATGATTGTGGTAGTAGATATGTTGTACAGGCCAAAGAATCCTATTCAAGTTCTTTAAAAGCAAATACTCCTTATATAGCAGTTCCGTATAAAGATATAGATGTGTCTTTCCATATGCGCTATGCTCAGCCTGAACATGTGTATCTTAATACAACAACCAATGAAAGGCGTGTTTCTAGGGTTTATGAAGAATATAATTGGGAACTTATCGGAACTTATGAGTCTATCAAGTTTACAAAGCCTAAAGGAATTTATGGCTTTGCTGGAAAAAGCAGCGATGATACAAATATAGGTGATTTTAAAAAAGCTGCATGTAACGAAACAAGTTGTGCTTCAATTAGACCTTTCAGAGCTTACCTCAGGTGTACTTTGGCAGAACAACCTTCTGCTGTAAAGGGGCTTGCCAAAACCGCAGAAGTAGCAAGTTTGGATAATTTACCGTCAACTATCGAAGTGCAAATTATTAAGGATGATAGTACCACGACTTATCTTGGTACGTTGGATACACGCACGGGTGAATTTATTAAAGAAGATAATCGTTGGTTTGATATGAAAGGCCGTCTATTGCAACACAAGCCAACTGCAAAGGGAACTTATTTTAACAACAGAAAGAAAGTCGTTATCAAGTAGAGTGTTGTTATGAATATCGAAAAAGAAAAGAAAAAATACGTCGCGCCCTTTATGGAGATACTGGAGATGAATGCCAAATCCAGTTTGTTGAGTGCATCCGGTCGCGATAATGAAGATGACGATGATGACGGTGTTGATTTGGAAAATGGTCCTGATGATTATTTTGACGAATTCAACTAATTAAAATTTCTATTGAAGAAGTCACAAGCCACCCCTAAGAGGGGTGGCTTGCTTTGCCCCTAGAAGGGGCCG
>CAMJNF010000139.1 GCA_946407235.1 uncultured Fibrobacter sp.
CGTGTTGAACTCGTTCCGTTCGAAAAGTAATCTTCGAATCTGATTGAGAACTAAAAAGGGGCGTCCGTAAGGGCGCCCTTTTTGTATATGCTGAATGTTATTAGTTGCAGTGAATGTGCGGCGTAATTGAAGAAACAGCGCAAAAAAAAGCGCACGGATAATCCATGCGCCTTTCTAAATAGAGATCTTTATAAGTAAATGTGGGGTGTTTTAATTAATGATATTGTTGTCGTATGGCAGCGAGAGAATAAAGCGTCGGCCAAGATTGCTTCTTCGCAGTAGCGTGCAAAACGAGTGTTGCGACGGGCTGCTTGCAGACCGGCATAACCGAGTGAAGCCGCTGACGCCGTAGGCGTCAACTCCGAGCTGGGGCCCCGCCCGCATGACGTACTTTTTTCATTTTAAAAAGGTATTTAGGCGTTAGCCTACTTCTTAAACACCCATTTCTTGTAGAGCGTGAAGCTTACGAGTACGTAAACGACATTTGCGATAAAGTTTGCAAATGTTGTGGGCTTCATAAATTGCGAAATAAAAGCGGTAAAGCCTGCGCACCAAGGCGCCGTTGTAAGAACGTGGGTTGTTCCTTCTAGTACGAGAAAATTTATGCCGTACGAACAAAGGAAAACGATAATGAAACGCACGACTTCAGTGCGCTTTTTGTTTGTGCTTTTGAAGTTCCAGATGCGGTTGCAGAGGTAGCTGTTAAGCCCCCCGGCAATGAATCCGATGAAATTCGAAAGTTTATAATCCCAGTTCAAGACTTCGTGGAGAATCCAGAATGTCGCAAGCGTAATCAAGGTGTTCATGACACCGATTGCGTTATATTTGATGAAGTGTTTGTATTTGAAAATTAGATTCACGAACGTTAAAATACTAATTTTAAGGCATGACCTGGATTACAAGTAAGAAATGCAGTGCCGCTGTCGCTGCAGAAATGATTCGTAATGGCGATATTTTGGGCGTTTCTGGATTTACTTTAGCAGGATACCCGAAGGCGGTACCTCTCGCTATAGCGGCCCGTGCCGAACAACTTCATGAAAAAGGCGAAGAATTCAAGGTGACGCTTTTTGCGGGCGCCTCGACGGGTGATAGTTGCGATGGTGCTCTTGCACGCGCGAAGGCTCTTTCGCTCCGTATGCCTTACCAGTCCAATCCGAGTTTGCGCAAGGCAATTAATGACGGTAGCATCCATTACATTGACGCTCATTTGGGCAAAATGGGTTACCTTGTGCGCACTGGCGCAGTTCCCAAGCCAACGGTTGCTATTATAGAAGTCTCTGCGATTTTGCCGGATGGCCGTGTTTGCCTTTCGACTTCGGGTGGAAATTCAGTTTGCTATTTGGATATGGCAGACCGAATTATCTTGGAACTGAATACGCGCTTGGGCGAGAGCTGCATCGGCATGCACGACAACGCACTCCCGGAACTTCCGCCGCATGCAAAGCCGCTTGCGATTTACAGTGCCGGCGACCGCGTGGGTGGTGAATTTGTTCAGATCGACCCGAATAAGGTTGTTGCGATTGTCGAGAATGAAGCGTATGATGAAGTGACTCCGTTCGTGGAACCGGATGAAATTTCAAAGAACATCGGTGAACGTATCCTGGACTTTATCCGATTCGAAGAATCGCATGGCAGACTCCCGAAGGGCCTTGCATACCAGAGTGGCGTTGGCAAGGTGGCTAATGCGGTGCTTTGTGCGATGGCTGACGATGACCGCCTTGGTCAAATTGATCTTTTTACCGAAGTGATTCAAGAAGCCGTACTCCCGCTTTTGAAGAAGGGCAAGCTTGGCATTGCGTCTGGAACGGCTCTTACGCTTTCACAGGCTGCGCAGAAAGAATTTGTTGAAAACAGCACTGAATGGAAAAAGCATTTTATCATCCGTCAGCAAGAGGTGAGCAATAGCCCCGATGTGATTCGTCGCTTGGGCGTGATTTCCATGAACACGGCTTTGGAAGCGGATATCTTCGGTAACGTGAACAGCTCGCTTGTTTGCGGTTCGGCGATGATGAACGGCATCGGCGGCTCTGCAGATTTTGCCCGCAACTGTGCTCTCGGTTTTTTCCTCACGCCGTCTGTTGCAAAGGGTGGCGCAATTTCGAGCATCGTGCCTTACGTGAGCCATGTGGACCATACCGATCACGACACTCAGATTTTTGTGACGGAACAGGGCTTGGCAGATTTGCGCGGCTTGCCGGTTGAAGAACGTGCGCGCTTGATTATCAACAATTGTGCCCACCCGGATTATCGTGCGGAACTCACGGATGTCTTGGAATTTGGCCTCAAGCATGCGAAGGGAATTCACCTGCCGCTTGCGCTTTCCCGCGCGTTCGAAATGCATACGCGATTCCTTGAAACGGGCAAGATGCTTTAACGCAAAGCGTGAGTAAAAAAAGAGCGGTTCGGTTTCGATCCGCTTTTTTGTTTGAATTTGATTGTAATTGACGTATGAAATAATTTATGGGCGTTCTATATAGAGGGGCGCTTTTTTTAAGGGGGTTTTAATCGGTTTTGTTGATGTGAGTTGTTGCAAAATATATATAATAAATGTATTTTATTTTCGGGGTGTTTAAGCGAAAAACTTGAAGGTAAGGGGTATTCTCTATGGAGAGCTTTTTAAGAAGGAATGCCAGAGGCCTGTCGTTTTGGTCTCGGATTTCTATCTCCGTTTTTTTGGCGGCACTTTTTGTTGCGTGCGGCGATGATGGCGCAAGCAGCTATGATTATATTACAAGTGACAATCCACAATCATCTAGTTTGGTTGAAAAATCTTCATCTAGTAAAGGCTCTGGAAAGAAATCCTCGTCAAGTACAACTTCCGATAAGAAAAATTCTTCAAGTAGTTCTAAAATCAAGACACTCGATACAAGCTCGTCGCAATCGGGCGACGATGATCTCTTGAATGTAATTTATGCCGTTTGGGAAAGTGATTTTTCGGGCTTTGTCGCGTTGGACGAGTTTGCCAAAGCGGCAAAAGTCAGTATAGTCGAGCTTGATTCTGCCGATGACTACGATGAAACGAAGAATGTTTTTTCGAGTGAAATTGGTAAGAATGGCGCTTACGAAATAAAGAAAATTAATTTGGTCCAGCCATATGCGCGCTTTACTGCGGATGGGAAAATCAATAGTGTGATTGATGGTAAGTCTGCCGCGGTTACGCTTTCTACTTTGGGCGATGCGACTTCGGGTGAAATTTTCAATTTGAATCTGTTGACCACGCTTGAATCAGAACGCGCTCTCCAGCGTTTAGCAGGAAAGAACAAGCTTTCGTTTGAAGCTGCAAAGAGTGAAGCCTCTGAAAGCGTGTGGAATATGTTCCATCTGGAATCCATTGATTTCGATAAGACAGAAACAATTCATGTTTCGGATATCAGTGAATCTGGTGCGGCGCTTTTGGCGGCGACTGTCCTGCTGCAAGCTGGAGCCAATGGTGATTTCGCGAAGTTCTTTAAATCTGTTACTGCTGATGTTGCAAAGAATGGCCAGTGGAATGATTCTTCGGCCCGTATTGCAATTGCAGACTGGGCTTTGTCGAACGATCTTGACGATGGCTATGCGTCGATTCGCAAGACTCTTGAAAAACGCATGACCAAGGTCGCAGACTTTGAAAAATATCTCAAAAGATTCTACCTGAAAGAACTTGAATTCCCCGATTGCGCTGCGGAAACGGCGGGGAACGTATTCTTTGTCAAGAACAAGGCAAGCAAGTTCTATGCTGCAAAATACGATGACGTCTCGAAGTCCAAGGATCGCTTTGTTTGCAATGAACAGAAGGGGTGGACTGCAATCCCGGATAGCTTGAAGGACTTTATGGGGCAATCGCCTACGGCCAAGGATGGCGAAGTGCGTCTTGGGGCGTTCTCAGGCGAGTTCCTTGTTTACGATGGCTCAAAGAAGACATGGCGTAAGGCGACTGCTGTTGAAAAAGACCGTTATTTTGTCAAAACTTCGAATATCAAAGAGTTTGTTGATATCCAGGATGTCTATGAAAACATCAAGGATGATGAACGTGTGATTTTTGTGCTCCGCCATGCCGAACGCGGTGACGATACGAGCAAAGGCGGGACGCTTACGGACAATGGAAAAAAACAGTCCGAAGAAGTTGGCGCAAGACTGAAGAAGTTCACGGAAGACTTTGTTCTGGGCGCCTCTGAATTTTTGCGAGCCCACCAGACGGTAGAATCCATGGCGAAGGGGCGTGGCCAATCCTATGACAAACGCGATACAATTCCGCAGTTGAATGATGATTGGTACAACAAAGATAACGATGCTGTCGAAAAGGCAAAAAATGAATGCGGCGGTGGCTGGGAAGTGACTTCCAAGTATGCCTATACAGGCGCTTATTCGACTGGGGCAAATGCCGCGTATTATGATTTGTCGGAACGTTCTGTGGAGCTTATCGAAGATGTTCTTTTGAAAAAGTATACCAAGGAAAAGTTTGTGCTCTTGAGTTCGCATGACAAATTAATGGTTCCGCTAGTTGCATACTGCTCGAATTTGCAGATTAATTTGAAAAAATATGATGGCGGCAATTGGATTAACTACTTGGCTGGTGTTGCTATTATTGTCGATAAGGATGGAAACCGCCGTTACATCGCTGTTCGTGGTCTCAAGTCCGGATTCATGAACTAGAAATTGCTTATATTTGAATTATGCGAGTTTGGATACTGTTTTTAGTCGTTTTGTTATGGACGTCTTGCGACTCCGTCCGTTACGGTTCTGTACCGTGCGAAGGAGAAGATTGCGAGGCGTCTTTGGACAATGGTGATGGTTCCAAAATCAGTTCTGCAAATGAATCTTCGGCGAATGAAAAAGAACGTTCTTCATCAGGAGTATCGTCGGTAAACTCGTCGGGTAAATCATCGCATGACGTGTCAAGCAGTTCATCGCATCGGTGGTCCCGCCGCTCTTCTAGCAGTGCCAAGGATTCTGCCGAGAAACCGAATCCGAAGGATACCGTTGAACATAAGCCAATTAACGATACGACGATTACAGGGGTTTACACATGCCGCGATGGCGAACTTGTTCCTGTTGAATCTCTTGTCGCGGAACTCGCTGACGAAACCAGTGATTATCGCAGGTCTAGCGTTACAATTTCGGGCTTTGCAGAGAAGGGCCCCTTCCGTTACGGAACGTCTATAAAGATTGTTGAACTGGATAGCTTGAAGCGTTTGGCGGATTCCAAGCGGACCCATGAAACCTGTATTCTCAATTCGAACGGTGCTTTTAATTTTGCAAATATCGACCTTGTTTCTCCTTATGTGAGGGTTGAAGCGCAAGGTTTTTACATGGATGAGTTGACAGGCGCGCTTTCGTCGTCGCTTGTAAAGCTTAATGCGGTTGTAGATTTGTCTAAGCGTGATTCGTTTAACGTGAACATGCTTACGCACATGGCGGCTCCGCGTGTGAGAAAACTCGTGGAAGATTCCGGAAACAACCAGCCGATCGGGAGCCAAAGCAGTCGTGCGTTGAACGATGTGCTTTCGTCGTTTGGGATTAGTCTTGGAGGTTCTGGAGGCGGTGGCGGCTTTGGCGGTTGGAATCGCGGTGGCCAGACTTCTACAACATCGGGCAAGTCCGCAGAAGATATTAGCCTGTTCGGTTCAGATGATTACAGTGCCGCTCTCCTTGCTGTTTCTGTGATGATGCAAAGCTACGGCTCGGTAAGCGACATGATCAAGTTCGCTGACTTTGTTGCTGATGATATCCGTGGTGATGGCGGCTGGGGTGACAATTCTTCGAAGGCAAAACTCGCTGATAAACTTTTGATTCTTGATGCCGAAGGTGGCCTTGCACAAATCCGCAAGAATATGGAAGGTTGGAACATTGGCAAGGTGCCCGATTTCGAAAAACATGTGCGGAATTTCTGGACGAAAACTCATAACTTTGAAACTTGCGGCTCGATGAATGCGGGGCAGGTGAAGCATGTGGGTAACAGCCAGAGTGCGTATTTCGTCTCTTACTATGAACAGCCGGATGGCCCCAAAATCCGCTTTATCTGCGATAGGACTACCAAGAATTGGCGCGTGGCGACGGACCTTGAAAAGGATACGTACGGCTTGGGCGCTGGTGATTATGATGGTCAAATTAAGAGTGGAAAGGTTAATCAAGACAAGTCCTACATTTATGACCAAAGCAAAAAGACTTGGCGTGTGCCACTGCCGGGTGAAATCCTTGAATTTGAAGATGTTGCCGATGTCTTGAAGACTGTTGCTGCGGGCGAAAAGGTTATCTTCATCCTCCGCCATGCAGAACGTACGGATGATACCGGAAAAACTGGACACTTGACGAGCAACGGAAAGAAACAGTCACAGACGGTGGGCGAAAAGTTCAAGGGCGAAGAAATTAGTTTTGCAAATTCGACTTACACGCGCAGCTATGAAACGTGCGAGAACGTGGCGACTGGCGCTGGCTATGCTCAATTGGCGAGCGATACCATTCCGGAATTGGATGGCGCCTGGTTTGTAAAGAATGAGTCGAAACTTGAAGACTACAAGAATTCTGATGGCGGTGGCTGGGTAGTGACTTCGGCTTATGTGTATAAAGGAAGTTATAGCGATGCGTTCTATCCGTTGAAGTCCCGTGGTGAAGAATTTATTACCGAAGTTGTGAAACCCCGCTTTGCGAATGTGAACAAGATGGCGGTTTGGATTTCTCACGATATGCTCGTGGTCCCGCTTGCCGCATATTGCACGGAAGGAAAGGTGAATTTGCGCTTTTTCGACACGAAGCAGTGGATCAATTATCTCGCTGGTATCGCAGTCATCATGGGGACTGATGGATCGCTCCGCTATGTGCCTGTGAAGGGCCTTAACTCCGGCACAATGACGATGTGATTTTAGAACTTAGAACTTAGCTCGCTTCGCTCTTAGAACTTAGAAGTTACTAGTTACTGAGGCCACTTTGCGGCAGTTAAGAGTTCTGAGTTATTAGTTACTAGAATGTATTAAGATGAAATTCACTAGTAACTATTAACTAGTACCTAGTAACTAAAGACTAAGTTCTGCCAACTAAGTTCTGCCAACTAAGTTCTGCCTACTTCTAACTTCCTACTTCTTACCGTCTACTTCCTACTACCCATCAAAAATTGCTATATTCTCGCGCGTTGATTTTTATCAAACAGTTCACTTAATTAAACATGGACGCATTCCGATATGAATGATACACTAAAGAAAGCTATGGTCTTTGCCGCAGTGACAACGGTTTCCGCTGCCTTTGCGTCTGAAATCGTAGCTCAACCTGCTGCTTCCCAGGCTGCAAAGGTTGGCCGTTTTGACGAGCAGATCGCTCTGATGCCGGACTCCATTGCTGCCCCGATCAAGGAACAGCTCAAGTGGATGGATGAATCTACTGTTTTCCAGATTGTGG
>CAMJNF010000140.1 GCA_946407235.1 uncultured Fibrobacter sp.
AGAAAGTGAATCGTAAGCCGATTTTGCCCTCGGCCGATGAAATCAACAGGAACAGTCGGGCTCGTTCTGCAAAATTAAGGATCTATGAAAGAGTATGATCGATAATGTGCAGAATGAATCCGTAAAGTCCGGGAAAAACGGCGTGATGGGCGTAGTGCTTTTGTTTGTTCTTGTTGGTTCTTTTGTTTGCATGGTCCCTGTGTACATGCAGAACCGCATCAATCGTCTTTATGGCACGTTCTATAGCTTGAAAGAAAAGACGAATTGGTTGAATCGCGAAATCCTCTTGAAGGATTACGAAATCAACAAGCTTACATCTATTAATCATTTGTCCAAGTTTGCAGAAAGTGCTGGGCTTGGTTTGAATGAGGTTCCTATCAAAGTCATGATAACGGGGGAGTCGAATGAATAAGTTCGGTGCAGATCCTCTGTTTATCTTGAAGAGTCTTGTCCTTTGCACTATTGGCGTGCTCGTTTTGCAGACGTTTAGCATTCAGGTGATGAACCGCAGTGTTTATCAGGCTAATACCAGATCGACGGTGACGCATACGAGAAACTTGTATGCTGAACGCGGTGCTATTATGGACCGTAACGGAATCATTTTTGCCGAAAACATCCGCGATACAAGTGATAATCTGGGCTATAGCCGTTTGTTCTTGCAGGGTTCCCTGGCATCGCAGACCGTGGGCAAGGTGGGTTTCGATGGAACCGGCAGCATGGGCATGGAGAAAATTTATAACGATAGCCTTCGCGGTGATGAAGGTGTCCGTGTCAGTGTTCAAGATGCAAAGCAGCGTGAAGTTCATTATCGTTCGGAAAATGTTATTGAAGCCAAGTCCGGATTGAATCTTGTCTTGACAATTGACCGCAACATGCAGGAAATTGTCGAAAAGGCCTTGAAGGATGGTGTTGCCGAATTTATGGCGACGAGTGCAAGCGCCGTTGTTGTGGATCCCTATACGGGAGAAATCCTTGCGATGGCGAGCTATCCGACGTTTGATCCAAACTCCAAAAATCAAGGTGTCGGTCGTATGGTGAAGAACGAAATTGTTTCGATGTCGTACGAACCGGGATCTACGTTCAAGGTGATTACTGCTGCCGCTGCTCTTGAAAATAATGTTGTGAGCCCGCAAAAAGTTTATGCGAATGAAGGCCGTTGCTGGCAATGGAATCCAAAATCGGAAAAGATTTGCGATACCCACGTTTATGGCGACATGGACATGAGCGAAGCGATGGTGCAGTCTTCGAATATTGTGTTTGCAAAGATTGCCTCGGAAGTGGGGGCAATGCGTATGCATAAGATGGCGCGTGCTTTTGGCATCGGTGAACGCGCTTTTGACAATTACGTTGGCGAAGAAAACGGAAAGCTTTTGAAACCGACGGAACTCACTCGCGACGATAGAACTTTGAAGACGATGGGCTTTGGGCATGCCGTGTCTACAACGCCGATCCAGATGGTGATGGCTTATGCCGCGATTGCAAACGGTGGAAAGTTGATGCGCGCACAGATTGTAAAGGAATGGCGCAATTCTAACGGCAAGGTTGTTCGTAAGAATGAACCGGTCGAAATCCGCAGGGTTATTTCGGAGAAAACGGCCGCAACGATCCGCAAGATGCTCAATCGCGTGGTGAATAGCGGTACGGCAAAACGCGTTGCTTCGCAGAAGTTGCATGATGTTTTGTTCGGCGGAAAGACGGGTACAGCTGAAAAGTACAATCATTTGACTCGTTCTTACGACCGCAATTCTCAAGTGGCTTCGTTCATTGGCCTTGCACCTGCCGAAGATACGCGCTATGTATGCTTGGTGCTTGTGGACGACCCGCAAGGAAAACATGTTGGTGGCCTTACGGCTGGTCCGATTTTCCGCCGTATCATGGAAGGAATTTACTATCATCCCGCACTTTCTCCGATTGCGCATAACTTAAAACAAGTGAAACTTGGTTCTCCGTGCGATAAGGATTTTGCAGGGATGCCGGCATCTGCCGCTAAGGATTATGCGAAAAAGAATAAGTGCCCGGTTCGCTTTGAAGGCAAGGGACTTCGCGTGATTTCGGAACGCGTTGATGCAGGATTGATTAGTGGAAAAACGCTTTTGCTTGGCGATGCCGTGGCAAGCAGGATGCCTAACTTGCAGGGACTTTCTTTAAGGGATGCTCTCGAAGTGATGGGAAACATCCGTATGAATGTTGAATATACAGGAAAAGGTCGTGTAGTTGCTCAGGAACCCAAAGCTGATGAGGCTTTGCAGAAAGGGGCGATTTGCAAGCTGACCTTGAAGGAGAAAAGCTGATGATTTCGGAAGGACTTATGGAAAAGTTGTCCGTGACGGGGCTTTGCGATGATTCCCGCCGTGTGAAACCGGGGAATTTGTTCTTCTCCGTTCCAACGGAAGGCTTTGAAACCTTTGCCCGTAGCGCGATAGCGGCTGGTGCCGTAGCTGTTGTGGGTGAGACGATGGCTCCGGAAGGGCTAACATCGAAGTGGATTCAGGTGCCCGATGTGAAAGCGGCGCGTTTGGAAGCTGCAAAGATTTTCTACAAGGATCCGTTTGCAAAGCTCTCTTGCCATGCGATTACAGGCACAAACGGCAAGACAACGAGCGCGTTCCTTATGAATGCAATGCTTGAAGCGGCTGGTCACAAGACGGCTCTGCTTGGCACCATCAAGAATAAGATTGATGATAAGTCCGTGCCGGCAACGCTTACGACGCCTGGGCTTTTGGACCTTTATGATTTTGCATCTCGCGCGGTTGCTGCGGGTTGCACGGACCTCGTGATGGAAGCTTCTTCGCACTCGCTTCACCAAGGTCGTGTTGCTGGAATTCGTTTCAAGAGCGGACTCTTTAGCAACTTGACGCAAGACCATCTTGATTACCACAAGACGATGGATGCCTACTTCGAAGCTAAAAAGTTGCTCTTTACGAAGTACCTTGCAGAAAATGGTGTTGCAGTCATCAACATTGACGATGTTCACGGCGAAAAGCTTTTTAACGCTCTCGATTGCCGTAAGGTTGCGGTTTCAAGACTTGGCAAGGCTAAAGCAGATGTGAAGCCGTTTGGCGAAGTGAAGAGTACCGAAGACGGTCTTGAATTTGCACTTCCGATGATAGCAAGCGAAAAGTTTGTGACTCCGCTCTGCGGCGACTTTAACGTGGACAACCTGCTCCTGGTGCTTGCTTGGGCCCATGCTCTCTGCGTACCAGAAGATGCTATGCGTAAAGCCATTGCGACAGTTCGCGTTCCGGGCCGTTTTGAAAAGGTCTGGAGCAAGGATGGCAAGCATGTGATTGTGGATTATGCCCACACGCCGGATGCTCTTGAACGCGTGTTGAATGTGGCTCGTAGCCTCTGCCGTGGCAAACTTTCGACGGTCTTTGGTTGCGGTGGTGACCGTGACAAGACGAAGCGCCCGATTATGGGTGGCATTGCCGAACGCATCGCAGACAAGGCATGGCTCACCTCTGACAATCCGCGTACCGAAAAGCCCGCAGACATTATTGCCGATGTTCGCGCTGGCATGACAACGGACAAGTTTGAAGTGGTTGAAAACCGTGAAGAAGCGATTAACCGCGCCTGTGCAGAACTCAAGAGCGGTGATTGGCTTGTGATTGCGGGCAAGGGCCACGAAGATTATCAAATCATCGGTAAGACCAAACATCATTTTGACGATCGTGAAATTGCGATGAAGGCAATGGAAGAATGCTAAAGCTTGATTTGACAATTGCAGAAATGCTTGAGATTCTGGAAACCGAAGCGGTCGGTGTTTCTGCCCGTACCTTGAAACGCAAGGTGAATCTCTGCATGGATTCTCGTGAAAGTGCCAAAGGTGTTGTCTTTTGGCCGATTAAGGGGGCCCGTTTTGATGCCCACCAGTTTGTACCTCAAATGGAAAAGGATGGAGCTCTGATGAGCGTTGTAAACCAAACTGCTATCGATCCGAATTTCAAGATGTACGCTCCGGTCGATGATACGACCAAGGCTCTCTTGAAGCTTGCCAAGGGCTATCAGAAACTTTTCAAGTTGAAGAAGGTCGCCATTACCGGTAGTAACGGCAAGACGACCACGAAGGAAATGACGAAGGCTGTACTTTCGATGAAGTACAACACCCATGCCACGCAGGGAAACTTCAATAATCATATCGGTGTCCCGATGACACTTTTCCAGTTGAAGCACAGCCACGAAGCTGCTGTTGTCGAAATGGGAACGAGTGGTCCGGATGAAATCCGCCCGCTGTCCTTGGCGACAGAACCAGATGTTGCCGTGATTACGAACATTGGCGCCTCGCATCTGGAACGCCTTGGCGATTTGGATGGCGTGTTTAACGAAAAGATTAATATTACTGCTGGACTCAAGAAGGGCGGCACTCTGATTGTGAATGCCGATGACGAGCGCCTTTGCAAGGTGAAATCCACCAAGAATATGAAGGTGGTGACTTTCGGTGTACGTCGTGGTGTCATTAAGCCCGAAAAGCTCAAGTGGAACGAAAACTTCTGCGCTGATTTTTATGTGGGCCGTACGCATTTTACGTTGAACGTGCCGGGCGACCACAATCTTTACGATGCCCTTGCTGCTATTGCTGTGGGCGAAACTTTCCGCATCCCGAAGAGCGATATTGCAAAGGCTCTTGCAAATTTCAGCTCTACAAGCATGCGTATGGAAGTGAAGATTGCAAATGGTTTCAAGATTGTTTCGGATTGCTACAATGCAAATCCGTCTTCGACGAAAATGGCACTCCAGACGCTTGGAAACATGAGAGTTGAAGGCATGCGCATTGCAGTCCTTGGCGATATGCTCGAACTCGGCAAGGAAAGTGGCAATTTGCACAAGCAGATTGGCGCTATGGTTCCCGAAATGAATTTTGACTTGCTCCTTGCTGTCGGTAAGGAGGCAAAGAAATATGTTGAAGGCGCGAAGTCCCGTGGCATGAAGAATGTGTTCCACTACGATTCCATCGAGGATGCTGTTAATCACTTGAGCCAGACGGTTGCGGAAGGTGATGTGGTTTTGGTGAAGGGTAGCCGAGGCATGCACATGGAACGAGTTGTTGATGCTCTGCTGCACATGGTTCCGGTGATCAAGTTTTAAGGTAGGGTTTTGTAGTTAAGATGACGGCGATGACGCAGACACAAGGAATGAACAAGCTTTTGCTATTTGTCACATTAGCGTTAATGTGCTTTGGCTGCGTTGTTATCTATTCCGCGTCTGCACATTTTGCCGAAACGAAGAATTTGCCTGCGGAATACTTCCTCACGAAGCATCTTTATAAAGTCCTTGCATCTGTGGTCATTCTCGGTGTCTTCTATAAAATTGATTACGCTTTGTGGAAGGTTGCATCTCGTGTGATTTTTGGAGTTGGAGCGATCCTTACGTTGGCCGCGATTGTTTCTGGTGGCGAGGTGAAGGGTGCTTCCCGTTGGATTTTCGGAATCCAGCCGTCTGAAATCATGAAGTTTGGCTTTGTTTGCTGGATTTGCGCGAAACTTTCGGATGCCGGCGATGAAATAAAGTCGCTCAAGTGCACGATTATTCAGCCTGCAGTTCCTCTTTTGATTTCTGCAATTTTGCTTGCCTGCCAGCCGAACTTCTCGATGCTTATCATGTTCTGCATGTTGACGCTTGTGTCGCTCTTGGTGGCGGGTGCAAATTATAAGTATATCGGGGTTAGTGTTCTTGCGAGTTTCCCGGTGATTGCCTTTGCGCTGATTTTTAAATCTCACAGCCGTAAGCGCCTCATGGCATTTTTCTCGGATGATGGAAAAATGGGTGATTCGCAGTGGCAGGGACGTCATGCTCTTGAAGCGCTTGGAAACGGCGGTTTGTTTGGAACTGGCGTTGGCATGGGCGAGCAGAAATTGGGTTACTTGCCTGAAGCTCATAAGGACGTCGTTTACGCCGTGATTGGTGAAGAATTTGGTTTTGTCGGAACGTTCCTTGTGTTGGGTACTTTTGCGATGCTCTTTTCGCAGGGGTACAATATTGCAAGATCCTCGACAACGCGTTTTGGCAGGTACTTGGCAGTGGCTTTGACGACTTCGCTTTTCTTGAACTTTATCATTCACGTTTGTGTGTGTGTTGGTCTTTTCCCGACGACAGGGCAGCCTCTTCCGTTCCTCAGTTTTGGCGGAACGAACTTGCTCTTGTCGGCAGCGTTTATTGGAATTTTGTTGAATATTTCTCGCCCGACAACTGGCAAGAGCATTCGCGAACCTTATATGAGCAGTCCTATGACATTTGAAACGGGTCGGTTTACGAATTTTAGGACAAGAAGGAGTTCTGTATGAAAAAGTTCCTCTTTGTTTGCGGTGGCACCGGTGGCCACATTTTCCCGGCTGTAGCTATTGCCGAGAGCTTAAAGAAGATGGGTGTTACCCAGATTACCTTTGCCGGCCGTAAGGATTCTATGGAAGAACGCCTTGTGGCAAAGAACTGGCCGTATGAATATATTTCGGCGGTTCCTCTGCATCGTGGACCATTCCTTAAAAATTTGGCTTTGCCGTTTAACTTGACAAAGTCTTTGATCCGTGCAAAGAGCGTTGTAAAGAAAATCAATCCGGATGTGGTGATTGCAACGGGTGGCTACGTTTCGCTCCCGATTGTGCTTGCAGCTGGTTCCATGGGAATCCCGGTCTATTTGCAGGAACAGAATGCTGTTGCCGGTATTGCAAATAAAGTTGGTGCTCGTTATGCAAAGACGGTTTTTGTGACATCCGAAGAAGCTATGAAGGGCTTCCCGATTGAAAAAACGCGCATTCTCGGGAACCCAATTCGCGATTTGCCATCTGCCGATTCTTTGGAACGCCCGGTGGAATTCCGTGAAGGTCGCAAGGCTGTGTTTATCGTCGGTGGCTCGCAGGGGGCTGTTGGCATCAACAACAAGATTGAAGAAAGCATTGACCGCATTGCAAGCCATGAAGATATTAGCGTGGTGTGGCAGGTGGGCGCAAAGAATGTCGATGACATCAACAATCGCCTTGGCATTTTGCCGAACGTTGCCGTACGTGGATTCTTGGATAACATTTATGCGTATATGAAGCATGCCGACTTGATTATCAGCCGTGCAGGAGCATCGGGCCTTGCTGAAATTCTTGCTTTCGGTAAGCCGTCTATTTTGCTCCCGTACCCGCATGCAACTGCCAACCATCAGGAACACAATGCCCGCGTTGTTGAGCGTGCCGGTGCAGCTCTTGTGGAACTTGATGATGAACCGAATGATCTTTGGAATAAGGTAGAAGCGCTCCTGTACGATCCAGAACGTTTGGAGAAAATGGGCGAAGCCGCTAAAACGCTTGGCATGCCCGATGCCGCTGATCAGATTGCGAAAATTATTCTGGATATGGAGAGAACGTAATGCAGATTAATGATTG
>CAMJNF010000141.1 GCA_946407235.1 uncultured Fibrobacter sp.
AGAGATATTTCTTGTGTAAACCGAAGCATGTACACCAAAAATAGTCCATAAAGAATTTTTTTTCTAGACCTTGACAAGCATTTTTTTCAATTTTTTTTAAATTTTTTCTGAATTTTTTGCAAAAAAAGTGCAAAAAAAACTTGACAAAGCCAAAATCAGCTTCAAAGACTCAAAAACATGATGGATTCCAAGAATAAAGAGCATCTTCAAATTACTGAAGTACCACCTGAACTGCGTGGTCTTTCCGATGAAGAAATCATCCGGAACTCCGAAAGCAAAGAGAAAAAATTTGTAGGTAAAAGGCATAACGGAGCAAAGCGCCCGTCCAAACGCGAACGTCAGGCGCAAAAAGAACAAAGCGAAAAAGCCAAGTTCAACTCGCTCGTCGCCAAGTACAACAAGTCCGAAACTACCGAGTCCCGTGAATCCGAAAACGATGCCGAAATCAAGAGCATTTTAAACAAGATTCATGCCAGCGCCCCCAAGACCGACGAATCCGAAGTCAAGAAGATTATTGCAAAAGCAGCGCCCGTAGAACCGCCCAAGCACGTGCTCACAAGCGTCATTTCTGAACCGCCCAAGCCGCCTTCTGGACGCGTCCTCAAGGGCTCGTTCGGTGCAAAACCGGGCGACAAGCCGAAAACCGTCATTGTATCCGCTGCAGACCTCGCCCGCCAGCGCATTGAAGAACGCGCAAAGAAGATTCGCGAAGCTCTCATGGCCAAGAACAAGGCCTTGCACCCCGAAGCTGCAGCAGAAATCCCTGTAAAACGCCCTCGTGGCCGCCCCCGCAAGAATCCGCTTCCACCGCCAACAGTGGAGTAGGAAGTCGGAAGTAGACTGTAGGAAGTAGACTGTTTTTTTTCACAACCCGCGCATTTCAGTGCGCGGGCATTTTTTATTGATTGCGCGAATCCCGCCTCCGCAATTCACACGAGAACAGCGAAAACAAAAAAGACCTTCCGTTTTCACGAAAGGTCTTTTTCAGAGGCAACGGGCGGACTCGAACCGCCGAATAAGAGTTTTGCAGACTCGCCCCTTACCAACTTGGGTACGTCGCCATTATTGCAGACGCAATATAAGTATTTATTTGAACTTATACAAGGGCTAAAAGTAAAAAAAGTCAAAAAATTTTCATTTTCATTGTCCCCACCCCCTGCTTTACCTATTTTTTACGCGTGAAATTCCCCTTTATAAATAAATTGCTCACCCGTCTCGGCGCCCTGATCGGAGCCCTTTGGATGAGAAGCCTACGAATCCGCCTACGCGTCCCCGACGATTTTAGGCCAGGAATTCTCGGACTATGGCACAAGGACCTGCTTGCCAGTTGCGCGGCCTTCAAAGACAAGAACGTACACATTCTCGTCTCGGAATCAAGCGACGGGGAATTTTTCGCTCTCGCAGCAAAGCACCTCCATTACGAAGTCACCCGTGGTTCCGACACGCACGGAGCCACAAACGTCCGCCACCTGCTCAAATCGCTCCGCCAAAACCGCTTTGTCGGCATGGCACTCGATGGCCCGCACGGTCCCGCTCTCCAAGTAAAACCCGGTTCCATCTGGTTATCCAAAGAAAGCGGGCGCCCCCTCTGGCTTTTCGACATCAAGTATGGCAGGAATTTTCGACTGAATGGGTGGGATAAATTTATAATTCCCCTCCCGTTGTCATCAATTGACATTGAAATTAAGTATCTTTTGCCTGAAAAAAATTAAAGAAAGGAAACAGCCGTGATCGCACTACCTCCAAAATTCGTCGCATTCGACTTAGAAACGACTGGTCTTGTTAACCGCAAAGACGAAATCATTGAAATTGGCGCCGTAAAGTTCACTGTAGAAGTGAAAAACGGACGCGTCGTCCCCAAGCTCATCTCGGAATTTGACACGCTGGTAAAGCCCAACATGCTCATTCCCGTCGAAGCTACGAACGTGAACCACATTACCGACAAAATGGTCGAAAACGCACCTCCCGTCGGAGAAGCCCTCAAGCAATTCACCGCATTCTGCGGCCCAGGATCCATTTTGTTAGCTCACAACGCAAACTTCGATGCAGGCTTCTTGCGTACCGCCTACGAACAAAATCCGCAGTTCACCCCCGGCAACCCCGTCGTTGACAGTCTCGCCATTTCCAAAACAATCATGCCGGAACTTGCAAACCACAAGCTCGGCTTCATGGCGAACATGTTTATGAAGCGCGGTGAAATCTCGATGACCATCGACGAAGAAAAAATGCACCGTTCCGTGTACGACTGCGAAATGCTCATGGAAGTATTCGTGGCCCTTCTCCGTCGCCGCCTTAAGGAAAAGGAATGGGAAATGGGCAGCATCATGCAGGCTATGGCCAAGTACAAAGGCAACCCGCAATTTATCAGAAAATAAACATCCAACATTTACACTAACCCACCAACAGACAAAAACCGTACCGGCGTTGCCGGACGGGGTTTCGTCTATTAAGTTTATTTTGCGTAAAAATCTATCCGACCGCAATCAAAACAAGTCGGCTTTTTTCGTTTTTCTTGCAATCGTCCCATACTTTCATTTTCACAAAATACACAAAAGACCGCTATGTAAAACATAGCGGCTTTTGTTAAACCTTAAAAATCTAAGAATTAGATTCCGAGTTCCTGAGCAACAGCTTGGATGCCAAGCTTGCTGATGGTGCGAAGACCAGCGGCGCTAACGCGGAGGGTCACCCAGCGATCTTCTTCAGGAATGTAGAAGCGCTTCTTCTGGAGGTTCGGAAGCTGCTTCATCAACTTCTTACGATTAGAGTGGGAAACCATGTTGCCCACGAGACCGGCTTTGCCGGTGACTTCACAAATGCGGCTCATATTAAACTCCGTTGTTTTTACAGGCAGCAATTTTAGCTAAAAATTTTAAAATTGTCAAGGCTAAAGTTTAATCTTGCAATGCCTTTGGCAAGTTAAACTTGGTATTTTCCACTAATTTTACAAGATTCTCGACCGTGACCGTGCCAAATTTTTCTTTCAGCCAGTCCACGACACCCTGAACCAGCACTTCCGGTGCGCTCGCCCCACTCGAAATTCCAACGGTCGTTATCCCATCAAACCAAGTCGGGTCAAGGTCGTTGACATCTGCAATGAGGTGACTCGGGAGCCCTTGTTCAAGCCCAAGTTCCATCAAACGCGAGGAATTGGAGGAGTTTTTCGCCCCGACAACCAAAAGCATGTCCACCACGGAGCAAAGTTCCAGAACAGCAGCCTGGCGGTTGCCCGTCGCATAGCAAAGGTCGCCCGCTTCAGGCCCAATGATATTCGGGAATCGGCGTTTGAGCGCATCGATAATCTTACGTGTTTCGGCCACAGAAAGCGTTGTCTGCGTAATGTAGGCCAGCTCCTTGTCCACAGGAACTTCTACAGTTTCGGCATCGGACTCGTTTCTGATGAGCGTAATTGCACCTTCCGGAAGCTGTCCAAGCGTGCCTTCCACTTCGGCATGGCCAGCATGCCCAATCAAGATAATATGGCGGCCAGCATTAAAATGGCGTTTGGCACTAAAATGAACCTTGAGCACCAGAGGGCAGCTCGCGTCAAGCACCTGCAAATTTCGAGATTTAGCTTCATCATAAATCCGTTCAGCAACCCCATGTGCCGAAAAAATCACAACAGAACCTTCCGGAACCTGATCCAGTTCATCGATAAAGACAACACCCTTGTCCTTAAGCGTATCAACAACAAACTTATTGTGCACAATTTCATGGCGAACGTATATTGGCGTTCCAAATTTTTCAATCGCCTTTTCAACCACATGAATTGCACGGTCTACACCGGCACAAAAACCACGAGGCGTCGCCAAAACAATTTTTTTCATAGTTTACCTAATTTACCTTAATAAAATTTTCAAGAAATCGAGCAACTGCTGGTACGAGTCGCTAATCTTCGCGCTTTCATGTGCAAGGAAGCTACGCACCAAGCGAATATCCGGCTTATTGCGCTCCGAAAAGCCTTCGGCCGATTGCAATTGGGCTATAACACCCTCGCGAACAAGCATCGCCACAGTTTCTTTTTGCCCTTCGACATACGGACCAACGCAAGTCGCAACACCATTTTGAAGAGGTTCCCAAAAATCGTGCACGCCAAGGCCACGAGCAAAAGAGCCACCCACAACAGCAGATTTAGAAACAGCCAAAACATCTTTCGTCTTGCCAAATTCGTTCACGATCGAGACTGCTCCATTCTGCACCTGCGGCCAATCAACGACATTGATATCCCTATCGAGAAGCGCCTTGCGAAACTCAGACACTTCCGACAATCGACGCGGCATGAGCACAACAGATTCCCCGCGTTTAATCGAGGAAAGAATCATAAGGCTGAGGCTTGCCCATTCCTGGATATGCATCGATACAAAAACCGTATCAACCATCGGATTTTCAGGAGCAGCAACAGACGACACGGACCTGATCCACGGCAAAAGCTTCCAATCCCCGCCAATCATCATCCTTGAATTACTCGAACGCGCGGAGACACTAAAAAAGCGCGACAAATCCGACCCCGTCTGCATGCTGACAAAGCCTATTGCGGAATAATCAACTCCCGGAACAACCCTATGGAATCGTCCAGAAACAAGAGCCACAGACGGACGAGTCGAAATACACATCATCGAAGAAAGGTAACCCGGCCAAAGTTCATTTTCGGCAAGAATCAATCCCAAAGGCTTTACAGACGAAATAAAAGATTTCATCGTCGCGGGAGCATCAACTGGCGCAATGTGGGCCACCACATCCACCCCCGATTCCTTTATATAGGAAACCACTTCAACTTTTTGAGTCGTCACTAAAAGACGCGGGCAGTCTGGCAAGTCTTCCTTGAGGAACTTCGCCAAATTCAAAAGCATTTTACACTCACCAAGACTTGCACCATGCATCCAAAGGAACGGTCCCTTGGGCCATGGACCACGCAAGCGCGCCTTCACTTGGTACTTGTTTTCTATTGCAGGCACCTTGGCTGCAACTTTGGCCACAGAACCCAAAGCCTCACGCGCAATGTCGAATACCTTAAACATAGAAAACCGCCACTTTTCTTAATACCAATAATAAATTACAAAACAAAAGCCACAACCAAGTAGAAGAATCTGCAAAAAAAGCCTGACAAAAGGTCCTTTGCGGAATAACGTGCTTGGAATCACAAGGACGTGGGACAAACGCCGGTGTTTTTGCAGCCCACGTACGCCACACATCGCCAAATTTCTGTTCCAAGAAGCGGTCTTCCATCCGCGAAAGAGTTACTTCAAAAGCAACCACAACAATCATAAACGGGACAACCCAAAGAGAAGCGCCCAAATGAAAAAACGCAATCCCAAACGCAAAGCCAGTATTTGAAATATAAAGCGGATGCCGCACGCGAGAATACGGGCCGACAGTCACTAATTTATCCGCAGCATGAACATGTCCACGCGTATGTTCTCCGATAAAGCGCCGTGATTGCACCCGCAAAAGAGCACTCACAACATAAAGCAGGACTGCCACCAAAATGCCAGCAAGGCAATCGTTTATTTCAAAATCATTTGCACCAAAATTCTTTGGAAAAACGCTCGGAGGAACCGTCACAAGAACAATGGCGATAATCCCTAAAATGTACCCTCGGAAACGGTACAGAAGCGCAGAAAATCTACGTTCCGCGCTAGACATGGTCCATCTCGACAACATTAAAACGTTGTTCCAGTTCACGAGACAAGACATCGTGACTCACAAGGACTACCCACTTGTGCAAAAGTTCTGCGGTATCCAAGAACGCCGTCAATAGCGGTTCACGATCGACAAGAGCCACCGCAGCAAACGGTTCATCAAGCAAAACAACCGAGCAATCCGATACAAGCGCCCATGCTAAAGCAACTCGAGCGCGTTCGCCACCCGACATGCCTTCTTTCGCAATTATCTTATCTACACGAGCAGCACGCGCAAACTCAGCAACTGCAATAGAATTTGTTTTCGCAAGGAGTTTTTTCAGTAAATAAAGCGAAGGCAGCTCCAAGTCTTGAGCGACAAAAAACACATTTTTCTTGAACGGCAAAGCACAAGCAATTTCGCCATAATCCCAGTCCTCAAGTCCAGCAATCAAACGCAACAAAGTCGACTTGCCAACCCCATTACGTCCACGGACAAGCACAGGCTTTTTCGTATTCCAGCAAAGCGAAAAATTGCTGAAAAGAGTTGCAAAAGCACCTTCGTAAGAAAAATCGCCATGCACAATTTTCAGATCATCAGAATCAGGAGAACACGTTCTTTTAACAGAATCCGAATCGGACTTTTTCGAAGGCAACGCCTCAAACTTTTCTAAAATGCGAATCGCACTCATCGCCGAACGCGCTTGCGGCATCACGCGTGCACATTCTTTCACAGGTTTATAACAAAGAAGAACCGCAGAACAAAATAGCACAAGCCCCGTCCCGTCCATCCAGCCTTTCGAAATCAAAAGCGCACAAAACGCAAGTACAAAGACCATCGCCAAAACGGACACCGTCTCCGTAATTAGAGAAAGGACGCCCTTGCGAAGCGAAACCGCAAGTCCATCATCGCGAAGATTGCGCACTTGCGAAATCAAGTCATTTGACACCTCTTTGCGTTCGTAACCCGAACTCCAACGGCGAAAAATTTTGCGCGCATGATAAAGCGAGCCTCGAAAATCCGAACGTTCTGTCAAAATATTTTCTTCAGCAGGACCCAGTTTATGCAAATTACGTTGCATCAAACTCACAAGCGGAACGACCACGACAAACAAGAACAAAGTTAGCGGCCATGAAATATAGAACAGCACCGGCAAAAACACCACAAGCTGGAGAACCGCCTGGACCGCTTGAAAAAACACACCACCATTCGCCTGCAAAACAATCGTTGACTCATACGCCGTTTCGACCTTCGATTCGCCTTCCGGGGTATGGAAAACACGCGGCGAAAGCGACCTGAGCGTATGCAAGAACCACGCCATCACAAGTGAGCCCGCGCCCCAAAGCCATTTTTCGGAAATGTTCATTTTCCAAATAAAAAATGCAAAACGCAGCGCCGTGAGGACAACCATCAAAACAAGCCACTGAATGAGCGAAAAAACAGCCTCGCCCTGAAGAATTTCCATGAACGAGCGGATCCCCCAAAGCAACGCGGCATCGGCGGCACTCGCTAAAAGCGCCACCGGCAAAAAGCGGAAAACGCCCTGCAAAAGTATTTTTTTCAGCCTTTTTTTAAGAATCACGGGAGAAAAATAAAAAAAAACAATCCAAGACCCTTGACAATTTCCTAGAAACATCTATATTTGGCGCACACAAAACGCCCCTATCGTCTAGTGGCCCAGGACTCGGGATTTTCATTCCCGCAACAGC
>CAMJNF010000142.1 GCA_946407235.1 uncultured Fibrobacter sp.
GTCAGGAAGAATCGAAGAAATTCTTGGCGGATTTGTTTACGATTTCTGCAGGGGCAGTCGTTGATGGCGATGACAGAGAGAAAATTTACGGTCTGGTGGGGCGTGTGAAGGATTCCATTGTGGCTCTTGCCAGAAATCTGGGGGTCGCGGAATCTGAAATAGATGTCCATACGGCAAGGATAGGAATTAAATCCCAATGGGACTTTACGAACAACGAGTCTAAGAAAAATCGTTTTAGGGCTCGCCAGTTTGTGACGGTCAGTTTTACGTCCAAGCAGGATGCAGCCGCATTCTTGGCGGAAGTTGGTGGCGCAGAAAATGTGACTGTTGGTGATGTTCATTCTGTATTGAAGAACCGCGATTCTCTTAAGGTCCTCGTGACAGAAATTGCCGGGCGTAAGGCCATGGCTCGTGCCCGTGCAATTGCTGAAGGCTTTGGCGGCAAGGTGGGTGATGTTATTTTTGTGGGTGACAACTCTACTGAGGAATACAATATTGTCAGCGAGATTTCTTATGAATCCAGTGCTAGAGGCAAGACTGTGCTTGGAAACAGCCGAGGGGTTTCGGGAGCCTATTTTGATGGTTTGGCCGGTCTTTTGGGTGGCGGCGATGCCTCGGGTATGATTGCCGATTCCGTCGAGGTCAGTTCTCACGTCAATGTGATAGCGGAACTGAAGTAATGTGGTCTTTCGTCTAGAAAATGACTATTTTAAATCCATAAAAGTTGAACCAATAAAAAAGGGGTAAAATGATGATGCAAAAATTGCTTAATATCATCTATCTCATCGTACTTGTTGTGTGCGTGTGCTTGATTATTCGCGTATTTAATGCGCAACCGGCATGCGTTCCTGCTGTTACAACCTCCAATGCCAATGGCACTACGGCAATCGAAGTGCCGCGCATCGAAGTCTCGGCTTCTGAAACCAAGAAGTTTGCCGCCGACAAGTTCGAGATGGGCTTTAGCCTCGAAATCCGCGGCAAGGACAAGGAAGCGGTTTCCAAGCGCTTGGCGGAACGCCGTTCCGTGATTTTCGAAAACGTGAAGCAACTTGACATTCCGCAATCGGACGTGGAACAGAACAGCATCGACATTCGCAAGGAATGGACTTACCGCAACAACAAACGCGAACTCGTCGGTTACGTGGCCACGCAGAATTTTGTGATTACGGTGAACCGCAAAATTGATGCCGCCGCTCTTGTGCAGGCGCTTTCTTCGGAGGCGGATGTTGAAATTCATCGCACATCGGCTCAGCTCAAGGATGTGGATGGCGTACAGTCTAAGGTTATCAAGGCTGTTGGTGAGAAGGCTAAGGCTAAAGCTAAGGATTACGCCGAAGGCGTGGGTGCAAAGCTTGGCCGCGTGTTGCAAATCAATGGCGAAGGTGGCGGTGTTTACTACAGACCGATTCGTCTCCGCACGAATGGCCTCATGATGGCGAAAAGCGTGATGATGGATGGCGCTGCAGAAGCTGCTCCCGACGAAAGCGCTATTGCTGATTCCGTCGAGGTGAGCGCTTCTGTTCGCGTTACGTTTGAATTAAAGTAATTCTAACAAACTATTTTCGTAATCTTGGGCAGCCTTTTCGAGGGCTGCCTTTGGCATATCTGGGCTGCAACCGTAGAATCCGAGCGGCTTAAACCACTTCATGCCGGCTGCGTTTGCGGTCATTTCGAACGGGATGAGCATTTCGTCGGCGGTATAGCGGTTGAGCCCTTCATGGGTGTAGTGCTCGGCGGCGGCGCCTGCGGTAAACACAACGCGCACGGGCATGCCTTTCAAGAAGTTGTCGGCGCTGTATACGATCGGGCTCATGACTTGGTCTTGCCAGTCACGCAAACTTGCGGGGGAGTTATACCAATATATAGGGAACTGCCAAACGATTGCTTTCGATTCGCGGAGCAAATTTTTTTCGGCTTCCAAGTCGAAGTAGCCATTAACCTTGTTTTTGTCAAGGTGGTGAAACACAAAATTGGGATTTTTTCTGTTGATATCCACTAAGTATTTGTTAAATAAAGAGTTACAAATGTTAGGATGTGATAGAAGGATTGTGATTTGATTGTTCATTATTTTTTTCTGTTGATAAGTTGAGGAAATATTATAAAAAAATTACATAATACGTGCGAAAAATCTTCCAAAATGGTCCGTTATTTATTATACTTGTAGTGAGGTTGACCTACATCTTGTGGGTGTGGTTCGACCTCGGACACAAGATATAGTAAAATTGAAGGAATTTGACTATATTTGAGCAAACGGGATATTAAGGTTATTTTTAGATGATTTTTACTGTCAAAAAGCGCGACGGCCGCGAGATGCCGTTCAACATCGAAAAGATTGCAGACGCTGTAATCAAGGCGTTTAGAGCCTCTGGCGAATTGGATGAACAGATAAAGGCTTCCCAAGCTCAGATGACTTTGCTTGGATCCGATGACCTTCTGACAAACGTTGCTCTCAAAGTTGCGGCCGAAGCTGTTGGCCTCCTCGAAGCCGAAAACAAGTCGAAACCGGATATCGAAGAAATTCAGGATGCCGTTGAAAAAGCTTTGACCGAAGGCGGCTACGCCAACACCGCCAAGAGCTATATCTTGTATCGTGCCGAACGTACTCGCGTGCGTGAAGTCAACACTCGCCTCATGCAGACGCTTCACGATATTACGTTCAGCTCTGCCAAGGAATCCGACCTCAAGCGTGAAAATGCCAATATCGATGGCGATACCGCTATGGGTACGATGCTCAAGTACGGTTCTGAATCCGCAAAGCATTTCTACACGATGATGATGCTCAAGCCGGAACACAGCCGTGCTCACATGGATGGCGACATTCACATCCATGACTTGGACTTCTATTCTCTCACGATGACTTGCTGCCAGATCGACTTGATTAAGTTGTTCAAGAATGGCTTCAATACAGGTCACGGTCACCTTCGCGAACCGAAGGATATTCGCAGCTACGCTGCTTTGGCCGCTATTGCCATTCAGAGTAACCAGAACGATCAGCATGGTGGACAGTCTGTACCGAACTTCGATTACGCTATGGCAGATGGCGTGCGCATCACGTACCGCAAGGCTTATCTTTCGAACATCGTAAAGGCTCTTATCCTTTATACAGACAAGGAAGAAGAGGAAATCCTGCCGGCAATCAAGAAGCTTCACGCTGAAATGGCCGAAATGGGCATGGTGGCAACGCTTGTTCCGAATGAAAAGTTTGTCGAAACAGAAGCTCACGAACTTGCAAAGATTTATGATGCCGATATCGTGAAGAAGGCCCAAAAGTTTGCTGAAAAGATGGCTTTCGAAGAAACCGACAAGGCTACGTTCCAGGCCATGGAAGCTTTCGTACACAACTTAAACTCCATGCACAGCCGTGCCGGTGCCCAGACTCCGTTCAGCAGCATTAACTATGGTATGTGCACGGAACCCGAAGCCCGCATGGTCATGAAGAACTTGCTCCTCACGACCGAAGAAGGCCTCGGCGGTGGCGAAACGGCTATCTTCCCGATCCAGATTTTCCGCGTCAAGGACGGCATCAACCTGAATCCGGGCGAACCGAACTACGACTTATTCAAGCTCGCTTGCCGCGTGAGTGCCAAGCGCCTGTTCCCGAACTTCAGCTTCCAGGACGCTCCGTACAACCTGCAGTACTACAAGCCGGGCCATCCCGAAACCGAAATTTCGTACATGGGCTGCCGTACCCGCGTTATCGGCAACAACTACGACCCGACCCGCGAAATCTCGTACGGCCGCGGTAACCTGAGTTTCACGTCCATCAACCTCCCGCGCATCGCTATCAAGATGAAGTCCGTCGATTTGTTCTTCAAGGAACTCGACCGCATGCTTCAGCTCGTGAGCGACCAGCTCATGGAACGCTTTGCCGTGCAGAGCCGCCGCAAGGTCAAGAACTTCCCGTTCCTCATGGGACAGGGCGTGTGGATTGATTCCGACAAGCTCGGCTGGGAAGATACCGTGGGCGAAGTCATCAAGCACGGAACGCTTTCGATAGGCTTTATCGGCCTTGCCGAAACCTTGGTAATGCTTACGGGCAAGCACCATGGCGAATCCGATGCTTCTCAGGAACTGGGTCTCAAGATTATCGGCCACATGCGCGAATTCTGCGATAAGGAATCCGAACGCTTGGGTCTCAACTTCAGCTTGCTCGCCACGCCGGCTGAAGGCCTCTCGGGCCGCTTTGTGCGTATGGACAAGAAGAAGTTTGGTATTATCCCGGGCGTTACCGACCGTGATTATTACACGAACTCTTTCCACGTACCGGTCTACTACAGGATTTCTGCTTTCAAGAAACTCTCGCTGGAAGCCCCGTACCATGCGCTTACCAACGCAGGCCACATTAGCTATGTGGAACTCGATGGCGACCCGACGCAGAACCTGGAAGCCTTCGAAAAGATTGTGAAGCACATGGCAAAGGTCGGAATCGGTTACGGTTCCATCAACCACCCGGTGGACCGCGACCCGGTTTGCGGATTCGTGGGCGTGATTGGCGACGTTTGCCCGCGCTGTGGACGTAGCGAAGGCCATGCGATTTCGTGCGAAAAGATTGAAGAACTTAGAAAGAAATTCCCCGGAATGCCCGCATTCAGAGGGATCAGGTAAATTTGGAATTAGGAAGTAGGAATTAGGAAGTATTTAAATTGGCGGCTTTGCCGCGATTGTTTCAACTCCGAATTCCGAACTCCGAATTCGTAATTAATTATTCAAGGAGTGCAAAAAAAATGTCCGAAAAAGAAATGTCTCAGTATGGTGAAGGTGTCGGATTCGAACGCATCCGCCGCATTACAGGTTACCTCGTCGGTACAGTTGACCGCTTCAACAACGCCAAGCGCGCTGAAGTCAATGATCGCGTAAAGCACGGTGTGTAATAAAAGAGGTTATAGGTAATAGGAGTTAGGTATTAGGAAAAATCGCGGCACAGTCGCCCTGTAATGGATGCGAGAAACGCGTGATAGTGATCCTAAGACCTACAACCTAAAACCCAACAACCTTAAAGCGAGCTTGCGAGCTTCCTCACCATGTCCGATTATCCTCCTTTACGTATTGCAGGAATTGAGCCGGAATCGTTCGTGGACGGTCCCGGAATCCGCTTGACTGTGTTTACCCAGGGTTGTCACCACAACTGTCCGGGTTGCCAGAATCCGCAGACTCATGATTTTGAGGGCGGGCACTTTATCGAGCGCGAAGCGATCATTACGATGATCAAGGAGAATCCGTTGCTCGATGGCGTGACGTTTAGCGGAGGCGATCCGATGGATCAGGCGGCAGCGCTTGTTCCGCTAGCTCGCGAAATCAAGGAACGCGGTCTCAATCTCGTGATTTTCACGGGATACACCTACGAACAGCTGATGAAGCTCACGCCTGAAAAGCCGGAGCTCTTTGAACTGCTCACGTTTGCGGATATCCTTATTGACGGTCCGTTTGTCATGGCGAAAAAGTCTCTGGATATCAAGTTCAGAGGTTCTTGGAACCAGCGCATTATCGATGTGCAAAAGAGCCTTGTCGAAGGCCATGTGGTCATCCACCAGATTCAACTGGACGAGATGGCGGAACACCCCGACAGGGAATACAATACGTAAGTGCTATGGGCGAGGGCGGTAAATGCCTGCGAAAATCGCAAATGCAAAAAGGACGAGTTGAACTCGTCCTTTTTGTGTTATGTGTTTGAATCTAGTTTTGACTTGATTTCAAGAACTTCTTTTTCGGAAAGTTGCGAATATCGAATGATTTTTTCTATCGGCTCGTTGTCGACTAGCATATCATGGGCTAGTCTTTCGCGTTCTCTAGAGCGCGTGTCGTTGACAAGGTCTGTTAAAATGGCTTCGCAGTCATCAATGTAGTGAGAGTAATTATAAGTCATTTCTTCAACCTGCTTGTCTAAAAGTTCTTGACTTGCGTTAATTATCCGAAGATTATCAATGGCTTGAAGAAAAATCGGATCATTGGTAGGCGGCATTGCTTCTACACCTAAAGCTATCAGATGCAACCAAAACGATTCTCGAGTATCGATAGCTTTGTGTGTTTTGATGAACTTTGGCAAGTCTATTATAAGATACTTTATTTTTTCTGAGACGGGTAGGGTTCGCCTCATGTATTACGACCTGATGAATCTGTGTGCGTAGGAGAGTTATGAGTTGGGTGTTAAGGGTGCCGTGGGCATCCTTTTTTTATTAAATTGAAATAGGATCGTTTTTATAAATTGCTTTATATGTCTAGATTTTATCCGATTATTCTTTTTGCTATGATTTTGTTTTTTGTCAAACCTACGTTCGCGTATTATAGTGAATATAATGAAGTTGACGAACAGAAAGAGTCTAAGCTTTTGTATCACTCTGTTACGGATTCGGTACCTCCGTCATTAAATTACTATGCAAATTTATTAGTGTTTTCCGATGCTTTAACAGTTTTCTTTGGCCTTGTAGTCTTGGATTTTGACATAGAGAAAGAGAATAGCTATCGTGGTTCTATGATGTTTAATTTTTCGTCGATTTTCAGATTTTATGATTTTCAAGACGAATGGGAAGGCTTTAAAAGTATTTGGAGTGTTGGGGTTGGCTATAGACAATATTTGGAAACGAATCTTTTCAGGGATGTTGTTTTTTTTTCGAAAGTTCACGTAAAACATCGCAATGTTCCCTATAATAGCATGTCTATTTTTGTTCAAGTAATGGCATCCCCGTCTTTGTTGTATGATAATTATAGAGGAATAGAAGTGAATCTTGGAAAACATAGAAGTTTTGGTTGGGGAGGCAATGCAATTGGAAAATTAGGTGTGGTATGGAATTTGGGTAATTTTCTATGGGAAATAGGATTTTTTGGTGGATATCAATATTGGAATGGTGTTACAAGTTCGGTTTACGATAATGATGGAATTGCTTTTGTCGATGTGACCCCATCAAAAGGCCGTTGCTTTGGATTTGATACAAAATTTGGGTTTTAGAATCGTTATATTTATCACATGGTTATGAATATGTTTGGGAAGATAGTTTTGGCTGCGGCCATGGTGTCGTCAGCTATGGTGTCGTCAGCGTTTGCGGCGGGTAAGGTCGCTTGCGTTGGCAATAGCATCACGTATGGTTACGGGATAGAGTCTTGGCCGGACCAGACGAGTTATCCGCATCATTTGCAGGGTATGCTGC
This sequence comes from uncultured Fibrobacter sp., assembly GCA_946407235.1. GTDB lineage: Bacteria > Fibrobacterota > Fibrobacteria > Fibrobacterales > Fibrobacteraceae > Fibrobacter. Next base: position 7,143 of record CAMJNF010000142.1, read on the forward strand.
GCGAAAATGCGCCGAGTGATACGGTCGAGAATTTTGGCGTGAGTTCGCTAACCGTTCGGAAAGACGATCAGGCTTCGTACTGGA
>CAMJNF010000143.1 GCA_946407235.1 uncultured Fibrobacter sp.
AGCGAGGACGACTTTCTTCTTGGATTCTGTTTTAGCCATTTTGAATGTCCTTTGAGAAAAATTTTTTGACGGAATAAATATAGAATTAGACGAGAGACGAAAGACGAAAGACAAAAAAAATTTTATAAAAAAATGGTTAGTGATTAGTAGACAGTAGGACAAATGCTTAGGTCGAGTGTCGCGGCCAAGCTTGCTTGGACATGACCGAGGCCAGCATTTGGGACTTGAGCTATACGAAACTCGGCAATTTATTGCCTTAGTTGAGTTATCCTCTGTGGGGAGAAGCGAAAGTACAAGTAGGAAGTTTGTAGCGTCATCCTGACGACCTACGGGAGGAAGGATCCAGTAACTGTTTGTTGTTAGTGTTTTGTAAATGGGAGTGCTCGGCCTAGCAAGTCGAAATACTTGATGCTCAACTTTTCGTGAACGCTGTTGGCAGCGCGGCGAAAAGCAGGCCTAATCGATGTCGTAGAATCCGCTTTTATCGGTAATGTCGGATCTATTTCACGAACCGAGACGAACTTGTAGAACGGATGATCTTCATCAGTACGCATGATAATGACTCCCCCGCCCTTCAAGATGGCATCGAACGCATTTTCGAGCCCGTTGTAATCCTTGCAGCCCTCGATCTTAGCGGCTCCCGCTTCGGCACCGGACCAGTCCTTGCCAGCATCTTCGGCAGCGCCCACAAGTTCCCACTTGCCCGGCGGAGCTGCATTACTCGTCGAGTCGATATAAAGCTCCAGACGTACCGTCGATTCGTCTTTATTGTAGACAATATATTTCATGCCAATCCACTTGTTCAGGGGAAGTGGTTCACCGCCCCAAAGCGGCTCTTGCTTGCCAACACCCGAACCACTGCGGTAATAGCTCGCGGGGTGCTTCCATTCCTTTTCGAAATCCCACCGGCCATCATTGCGGAACCGGGCGTAATACGTATTGGCATCGCAATTGTTGCCGCCGCTAGAGCCATGCCCTAAAGCCCCGCTGCGAACACCGACTACCATACCGCCATAATTTTTTCCGCCCATTTCACTTCGCATAAAATAAGCAGTGTATTCCGTATTCAAGAAAAACTGTTTTTTAGCGGCCCATTCACGCTGTCCGTTGATATGGAAACGCGGCCCCACACCAAGCATCTGCATCACGCCTTCGCCATCGACCTTGTAGCCTTCCCCATCGACACCACGGCTATCCGACCACTGCAAAGGATCATCGGGATCGTCCGACCAATCGGCAAAAGTACGCGCATGACCGTTCGCCCAATGTTCCGATGTCCAAGAAACCGAGCCCGCCTTTGTCGCATAAAACTTTTGGAAGCCAAAAACATCCGTCGGCTCTTCGGCAAACGCATAAACACACAAAGCTAGCATCAAAAAATTACGTAACTTCATAATAACCCAATAAAATCGCAAACCGAAAACTCCCAACTTCCAAAATATAAATTCATTTTTTCTATTTTCGAAATATGAAACTTTCCGATAGAGCGCTTGGTTACATATCTCTTGTTGTTTTTGCTTGCATTTTTGGAGGCATCGCTTTGGGGATGTGGGCCGCACATCAAAACACTCGCCAAACAGCGATTGTAGACTTCAAGGAACTCGGTTCGCTGCAGCCCGAAGACCCTGTTGTGCTTCGAGGTTATCGCATTGGTACTATCGGCAGCGTCACCTGGCTTAAGGACCGTTCTCGCGTGAAGATTCATTTCACAGAACCGCTTACGCTCCGCGCAGGCACTCAATTCAACAATGTGAACTACGCACTCATGGGCCAACGCCGTCTCGAAATTATTCCGTCCAAAACGGGCGAAATCATGCCGGAGAACCACGTTTTCGAAGGGCATTTTGAACCGGGCATTGCAGAAACATTACGTTTGGTCGAAAACGTCAACGAGCAGCTCGATGCCGTGCAACAGGCAATTCTATTGCTCGCTCAAGGGGATTCTCTTCATCGATCGGCACAAGAAATTTACGAAGACATCATGCACTCCATCGAAAATATTTTCGCACACACGGAGAAAACGGTCGGTACACTCGGTCCCAAGTTGAACAAGCTCTTTAAACAAATGAATTCTTCGACCAAGGCAATTTCGACAACCGCGCTCCAAGCAGACACAGCCATCAAGGCCGTCACAGCAGCTGCAAACGAAAAGATTTCGCTCGTCGATTCCGTTATCATGACACTGTCAGAGAACGCACAAAAGACAAATAAAATCATCACAAATATCGAAAACGGCATTGACTCCGAAACACTTCTGCAATCCAAAGAACTGGTCGACAACATTAACGAGATTATCAATAGCCTGAACAAAGCCATTTTGGCCATTGACACAAAGGATCTTGGATTCAAGGATGAGAATGGAAACCCCATCCATCTCATTTCATGGAAAAACATGAATATCGTTGGCGACAACGCTCGCGACAAAGCCCGCAAGCGATCAGAAGAAGCCAAGGCCAAGCAAGAACAAAACAAAGCAGGCAAGTAAATGGATTTAGCCAACCTGCCTGGACTCGGCCCCAAGAGGCTCGAAAAACTGAACAAGTCGGGTTTGTGTTCTGTCGCCGATCTTTTATACAACATTCCGCGCACGTACCTAGACCAAACTAAAGTTTCTAAAATCGCGGAATTGCACGACGGCGAGCGCGCCGTTGTGATTGGAATTGTCACGCGCGCAGGAATCGTCAAGGGGCGCATGTCACGATTCATGGCCGTTCTTACGGATGGCACAGGCGAAATCCAGCTTTTATTTTTCCGCGGCACACGCTTTATCGCAAACAAAGTCAAGCCTGGAACGCGCTGGCTCGTTTCTGGAACGGTCGGATCGTACCGCGGGCTGCAACTGGTGCACCCGGACATGCAACCGTTTGACGAAGGCGAAGCGTTTAACGGACAGATTCTCCCCGTCTACCCCATCAGCGAAATTTGCCGTGAAGCAAAGATGGAGCAGAGGTTTTTCCGCAACCTTTACAAGACGATTTTCAATTTTCCAGGGCTCACACTCCCGAACGCATGCCCGCGCGAACTCACGGATTATTTGCACTTTGCGCCCGTGATGGACAATCTCCGTGCGCTCCACATGCCGAAAGATTTTGATTCCATTTACAAGGCGAAGCGCGAGCTCAAGATTTTGGAATTGCTGCCATTCTGCCTGCGCATGGTGAAGCGCCGCGAAAATCAAAAGATTCGCGGGCATGAACGCCAGATTGATTTGGGGAACGTGATGGCGGCGAAAGCGCGCCTCCCGTTCCAACTGACCGCAGGTCAGGACGCGGCGCTGAATACAATCATTGACGGGCTCAATGGCAAAAAGCAGTTTCACGCACTGTTGCAGGGCGATGTGGGCTGCGGAAAGACCGTCGTCGCCATGCTCGCCATGATGGCGGTTTGCGGAGCAAACGAACAGTGCGCGTTGATGGTGCCGACCGATATTCTCGCCCGCCAGCATTTCAAGTCGCTCAAGCCGTTCTTTGATGCCGCCGGAATCCGAGCGCATTTGCTTGTCGGGGCAACTCCCGCCGCCGAAAGAAAAGTCATTCTCGGCGAACTCCAGATGGGGCTTTGCAACATCGTCATCGGAACGCACGCGCTCTTTAGCAAGGACGTTTTCTTTGCAAAGCTCGGATTCGTCATCATCGACGAACAGCACCGTTTCGGCGTGAGCCAGCGCGAAGCGCTGCTCGCCAAAGGCGACTACCCCGACATGCTCGTGATGAGCGCCACGCCGATTCCGCGAAGTCTCGCGATGACGCTATATGGCGACTTGAAAGTCATCAGCATCAAGGAAAAGCCCGCAGGCCGCAAGCCCATCAAGACGCGCCTCGTGAATGCAACAAAGCGCGAATCGATGAAGCAGTTTATCTGCAAAGAAGCCGCAGGCGGAAATCTTTGCTACTGGATTGCAAGCCGCGTGAACGCCGATGGTTCGGGCTATTCGACGGGCAGTTCCTCGGATTCAGCTGCAAACGATGGAAGCGCCCGCAGCGTCGATGACATCGTGAACGAAATGCGTTCCTTTATCGCCGCCTTCGGCCACACCGATGCAAACATCGCAAAGCTCAAAGTCGCCGGCGTCCACGGACAAATGGACGACACGCAAAGAGACGAAATCATCAAGCAATTTGCCGCCGGCGAAATCCAGATTCTGGTTGCAACGACAGTTATCGAAGTCGGCGTGAACGTTCCTGCCGCAAACCTCATGGTCATCGACCAGCCAGACCGATTCGGTTTGGCGCAGCTCCACCAGCTGCGCGGGCGCGTCGGCCGCGGGAATCAAGAAGCTTGGTGCTTTTTGATGATTCCCGAAGGCGAAGCCGCCGAAACAAGCATGGAACGTCTCTCACAATTCGCCGCCACCGAAGACGGTTTTGAAATTGCAGAACTCGACCTGAAAACGCGTGGCGCCGGAAACCTCGAAGGCAACGAACAAAGCGGCGCCTGGGTATTCCGCTGGTTCGACTGGATTCACGACCAAGAGCTCATTTCACAAACGCTCGAACGCGCGGAGCACATATTAAAAGACGGTTCCGCATTCAACGAAACCGCCAAAGAAAAAATTCAGACCTGGTACAACGAAAAGCCCTCGGCAAACGAGGACGGAGTCCACTAGCTTAAAGCAAGCGCGTCATGGTGCCAAACACCAACGCAATCAACACAACGTTCAAAAAGAACATCGCACGGCGTACGATTAAAAAGAAAACCGACTGCCAATGTAATATATGATCCGTCGGATTCATCAGTTCCTTTGCGGCCAAAAAGGCATTGATAGCACCAGTCATCACAAGCATCAACGCACCCGGGAAATAGCCCTCGCTCCAAACAAGAACAGTAAGCCACGCACCCGCAATCATGGCGATAATGCCGATGATAATCTCAACACGCATAAACATGCGCTTGACTTCACGAGCCCTTCTCCGACGATTTTCGCGAGCAGCCTCGTCTTGATTTTTTTCTTCATCCGTCGCCATGTTCAATCACCTTTAAAAGTTTATCTAAAAAATTATAAGGAATACGAAGTCGTCACAGAGTAATGAGCATCGCCTTTACGCGCACCATTCAGCGGGAAACTTACGTCAATTTTGTTGATCAAACGAGTGATAGACTTTGTCTGAGCCAAGCGGATGCCAAAGCCCGCCACATAAATCAAATTCTTGCGTCTGATATCCTTAATCGATGCCGCAGTCTCGCCCACACTTCCAAAAGCAACGACAACAGGAGCCAGCGTCAAAATTTCAAAATCAGGGAACCAGCGCTGTTCCAAATTGCCATAAACGCGAGCTTGCCCTGCATAGAATCCCGTCGGAAATCCAACAAAGCCATCAGAACCACCAAGAGTCAACTGGTAGCCCAGTTTAGCTTCATCATACAAATCCACAAGTCCCGACAACGCCGTCGAAAAACGCGTACTCGGGTGGAAAATGTATTCGCCATTTAAACGGCCATAAAAATCATGATGCTTTCCATGATCCAAATAAAAATACATGTACGACTTCAAAGTCAAATGATGATTTTTGCGGCCAAGATAAAGGTCTGTCCAGAAATCTAAACGGATGTCGTTATTGCCTGCACCAAGCTGTTCGTAATTTTTCGAAAGCTGAGCCTTGACAGAAAAACCTTTATCTATATCTTCAGTCCACCTGACGTTATGGAAATTCTTGATTTTTTCATAGCGCAGATTAGAGTACATGATATACAAACCAAGGCGGGAATCCTTGCGTTCCTGAGTCCATTCATTTACGGCACTCGCAGAATCAATAGCATACACGTCATCACCATATATAAACGGATAACGCAATACCTTACCTTCATTTGCTGTTTCACGCAAGTAATCATAAGTTACGCCCAAGTAGAGTTTGCGCTGGGTTCCACCAAACGAGCGGCTGAATCGGAAGCTCAAGGAATCGGTAATAAAATCCTCAATTGCCATAAGCTTCACTGATTTTTTCCCATTGTAACGCGATAAAGAATTGAGGTATTTATCCGTTGCAATCGAATCTATTTCACGTTCGCTCTTTTTCTTGTTGTCCGAATCCTTACGGGTAATTTCTAATTGATTGAGGAACGCCCTATTTTGTGTATAATCATAAATTTTTGCGCCCGTCGGAAGTTCTCCGCGACCATAATAGAATGCATTACGCTTATTCTTTAAACCTTCGAGAGTGTATGCCCATTGGTTCACGCTACGGCTAAGGAAAGGCACATACATTTTCCAACTGGCAAGGTAGCCGTCCGTATTGTAGCTATACAAGAAATCCAAATGGTTGTAGCGGAAAAGGAAATGTGGGTCGCCATATTCCACCTGCCACATGTCGCGGAACTCGTCATGGCCAAAGTAAAAGCCGAGCTTTTGACCAAGCCCAAGGAAATTGCTTTCCTGAATACCTACGCCCCAAACGAGATTATCGTAGCTCCATTCGCTTCCCGAAAAACCGAATGCAATAGGAATCGTCAACGTCCAGTTATCGCTCGTCTGAACGTCCACAATGTTTTTACCATCTTCGTTAGAAACGGTAATATTGGCATCCGAGAGGAACTTCTGGTTGCGCAAGAAACGTTCCGATTCAAGGAGCAAGTTCAAGTTGACCAAGTCGCCTTTATCAAAAAGTAAAAGCTTGCGGACCGTGATTTCGCGGGTTTCGATATGCACCCAATTCAAAATATCATACGCCCAGCGGTCATACTTCGTGTGAGCCTTCGAATCGTCAAACGCATCGCCAATGTGATAGCGAATTTTATCGACACGGAACACGGCATTGGAATCCACAGCATCAGTTACTGCAGAATCCGAAGCAAGTTCATTCGCAGATGAAGTTACAGAATCAATAGAAACGGCATCTGCAGCGGCAAAGGATGCAGACGCAAAGCACAACAAACTAAATATCAAATTTTTCACGGATACAATATACAAATTTAGAGTTTAGAATTTAGAGCTTAGAACTTAGAATATCGCATATGAAGAACCTTCGTGACAGTTACTAGATTCTAGTTACTAGTTAGTAGTTACTAGAATATTTGAATATGAAATTCTCTAGCAACTTAGAACTGCCGCGAAATGGCCTCAGTAACTAGCAACTTAAAACCCGGAACTCAAAAGGCTCTTGCACTTTTCCATTGCATTTTCTACATTTGGGCTGGGTAGCGGATGGCCGCCGGCTGCGAGCAATCAAGGCTGGAGGAAAGTCCGGGCACCGCAGGGCATGATGCTGGATAACGTCCAGGCGC
>CAMJNF010000144.1 GCA_946407235.1 uncultured Fibrobacter sp.
TCAAGCCGGATTCCGCTTTTGGCGGCATCATGGAAAATCCGTTCTACACGACGTTTACCGTGATTTTGCTTTTGGCGACGGTCTGGCTCTTGTTCCGCATGATTTACTCCCGCCGTTACGTGCGCGGATTCATTTTGGGCATCACGTTCTGTGTGCAGATTTTCGTGATTCTCCTGAACGTGTCGGGAACGTTTACGATCGATATCAACCAGCGCTATGTGCTTGTGGCACTCCCGATGTTTGCTCTTTTGATGGCGCTTGGCCTTTATGATGCGCTCGTGTTTACGACGAAGATGAAGAGCGATGCTGCCGCTAAGATCGTGGCAGGGGTCGCTTGCCTCCTGTCTATCGGTCTCATGGTTTACCATGCTCCGAGCTACAAGGCGAACATGCTCTATTACAAGAACAAGCTCCTGGCCGAAGAAGACTTCTTGAATACGGAGCTGGCGAAGTATCCGAAGAACTCTGTGTTCATTTACGCTAGACCGTGGCAGATGCTTGCGTCTGGACATACTTCGTTTAGCGAAAGTTCTTTTAAGAGCTGGAGTACCGAACAGTTTGCAGAGTGGATGCAGAAGTCGGGCGGCAATATTTATCTTGTCCGTGGGCAGGATGGTTATGGCTCGGTCAATCGCGCAAGTCGCGTGGTTGGCTTCAAGACGACTGATCAGATTGATGCAATCCTCAGCAATTACAAGAATGAACGCGTGTTGATGAATGCAAGGGATTTCGGTTATGGTCTTGCCATTTACAAAATTATTTCGAAGAAGGGTGTGTCGCATTACGCGCAGAACTTCATGGTGACCGAAGAATCGAACGGCATGATTGTTGTGAACAAACTCTTCCCGGAATCGATTGCTTGCAATTACAATGTGAATGACAAAAATCAGGGCGAAATGCTTGTATCGAACAATGCAGATACATTGCTTTTGGATTCTGCAAAGATTCGCGTAGGCATGAATCGCGTCGTTCTTAGCTGCTATATGCCGGATGAAGATACGCTTGTGACGTACAGGGATTTCTTTATCGAAGGTGAAAATGTGGCTTTGCTTTCTAGTCTCAAGATTGGAAAATTCTTCCAGGAATGGGGCGAACCACAAATGAATAAGACCGTTGAACGTAATAAGATTACGATTGATGGGGAACCTTTCCGTTATGGCATTGGTAGTCATGCTAATTCGGCGATTGAATTTTCGCTTTCTCGCAATTTCGATTGGTTGAATGCTGTTGTCGGACTTGATGATGAAAGTGCTTGCGGTGATGGCGCATTCTTCGCGGTCGAAGCTGATGGTCGTGAAATTTACCGTTCCAAGAAGCTTTATACGACAGACAAGGAACGCTTGAGGCTCAATATTAATGGCGCCAAGTCTATTAACTTGCGAGTCCTGATGGGCGATGATAAGGATTGTGACCACGGCGACTGGGCGCATGCCTGGCTTGAGGCTGAAAAATGAAAATCCTTGTGGCTCCGCTAGATTGGGGACTTGGGCACGCTACACGTTGTGTGCCTATTGTTCGTGAATTCTTGCGGGCGGGCGCAGAGGTTGAACTTGCGGTCGTGAAAGCGAATGCGAATTTCTTTCGTGAAGTCTTTCCGGATCTTAGGCAACGTCTGGCGCCAAGCTACAATATTGTTTATCCGAAGCACGGATACAACATGGCGCTTTGGCTGCTCAAGAACAGCATGCACTTGAATTCTGTGATGCGTTATGAACATCACTTTGCCGAAGAAATGGTGGAACGCCATGGTTACGATGTGTTGCTTTCGGATAACCGATTTGCGTTTTATTCGAAAAATGCGTTTAACATTTACATGACTCACCAGCGTCGGATTGCGTTCCCTCGCGTATTTGGCGCGTTTGAACGTGTGGGCGTGATGTGGCATTCCATTGTCATGCGCAAGTTCGATGAAGTCTGGGTGCCGGATACGGAATTTTATCCGGGTTATGCCGGCTCTCTTTCGCACACGGGCGCAACTCCTGGCAACAAACCACTCCGTTATGTCGGGGTGCTTTCGAGATTTTTGGAAAATGCTTTGCCGGTTACGCGAGAGGAAGAATATAAGCCGATTCCAAAAAATATCGATCTCGAAAAAGATGTCGACTTGATGAGCATGTCTGAATTCATGGCGCGCACAGCAAGTGTCGAATGGAATGTGGCGGATGTCTTGCCGAATCTTGGGTTTGCCCGTTACAAGGTTGTGGCGGTAGTCTCTGGTGTTGAACCGGCCCGAACGCAGTTTGAACTGCAACTGCGCGAAGCTCTTGCGAAGATTCCTGGTCATCATATGATGATTCTCGGGAAGCCTTCTGCAGAAAACAGAACATGGACCGAAGGTAATATTGAGTTCCACACGCATTTGGCAACGGATGCGTTTGCAGATGCGATTCGCCGTGCAGATTATGTCGTGAGCCGAGGCGGTTACAGCACTGTGATGGATATGGCGGTACTTGGTGCAAAATGTATCTTTGTACCGACTCCTGGGCAGTTTGAACAGATTGTCTTGGCTCATGATTTGTCGAAGGCTGGGTATGCGGTTGAAATTCCGGCAGAAAAACTCTCTGCGGAAACGCTTACCAACGCTTTTGATTCTTGCATGAAAATGCCGAAGGTCGAAAAGCAAAACTTGCTTCGTGACGCGGTTAATGATGTTGTTCGAAAATTTAAAGAGAGATGAATATGAACCAGTTCGTTCTTGCTTTCCCGATTCCTGTTGCTGTTGATGAAGTTTTTGCAATTACCGAGAATGTCAAGGTGGCTGCCGATGCCAAAAGTGTGATGATTCCCGGTTGCAGTGTGCTGTTTAACGTTGTGCGTCAGCCTGCTTCGCCTGATGTTTTGGATATTTTCAAGGAACGCAATGATTTGACGGAAGACGAAGAAAAGGCCATTGTTTCGCACAAGTCGCTACTGTTCTTGCTCGGAAATGTAAAGAGCATGAACGATGTCGAAATGGTGAATGTTGCTATTTCGAAGATGTTTGCCGCTGGGGCCGCAGGTGTCTATATGCAGCAATCTGGAACGGCATGGACCGCCGATGCATTCGAAGACCAGTTTGGCGATGGCGAATATCCGATGGATGCGTGGATTAACATTATCGAAGGCGAGGATGATAAGACCCTCTATACGCTTGGACTTGCTACGTTCTCGCTTCCAGATTTGTGTATCTCGACTTCTATCGAAGACCCGGAAGAAGCGCTGTTGATGGCTGCGGATAGCTTGTTCGGTGACGGGATCCCGGCAAAGTCGGGGAGTGTCATTGATTGGGGCGAGGGTGAAAAGTATGTGCTTCGCCAGGAACTCAAGGGCCTGTTCTCTAAAGATGCTCCCGAATACAATAAGCAAGGCTTGCTTAGAATTGTGAAAAAATAATAATGCTTATAACCCAAATGGGCTATGGGAGTATTATAGACTTTTGTCTAAATTTGCGTTTGTATGTTAAAAAACGCAACATTTTATATTTCTGAACAGTTGTTTTTCACACAACTGCTTAGCTTTTCTTACAAGTGTTGTAAAAATTGTCCTGTCGGTATTCCGTCGGGCTTATTTGTTTTTTAACGATAAAGAAGGAATGCAAAAAATGAATATTTTGAATGTAATCACAAAGGTGCGAATAGGTTTAATCCTACTCGTGATGTTTTTAATATCTTCAACCGCATGGGCCGTGCCTACCCCTTCTCCTGTCAAGTATCTTGATGAAAATGGCGAGACGAAGACTATTACGAATTACATCGAGCTTACCGGTGACGAATCTCCGGACGATCCGATGTTCAAGAATGGCGGCTGGTTTGTGGTCAAGGGCGAAGTGACGTATGATGAAGTCCAGGGAAATTATTTGCCGTTCGAGTTGCAAATTGACAAAGATTGGAACCGTTTGGGACCGGATGTCAACCTGATTCTTGCAGACGGCGCCAAGCTGACTGTGAAGAATGAGGATTACGATATGTCGTTTAGGAATCTGGCCGTCTATGCCCAGAGCACTGGCGAAAATATGGGAAAGTTCGAGGTCTATGCGAAAAATAGCACCGCTATAGATGTATTTAATGCATTTACCGTTTATGGAGGCTCTGTCAAGGCTGTTTCGGAAGAAAGTGATGGTATTTGGGCTCGAGAAATCGTGATTAACGGTGGCATAGTCGATGCTGCTGGTACTTCTTCAGCTGATTATTCAGGTTGTGGTATTTATGCTAGCGATGAGAACGTTATCGTCAATGGCGGTTCTGTTACCGCAGCTGGTTTCAGAGGAATTTTGGGTTCTGGAGGAATCGAAATTAACGGAGGCGATGTCGATGCGACCGCGACAGGAGTTTCCGATGAATACAATTTCAGTTATGCTATTGGTTCTTGGTATGATGTTAATGTAAATGGAGGCTCTCTTACTGTACATGCCAAAGACAAAAGCAGTTATGGCGTGTATGTGAGTGGCTCTGTAGCACATTTAAATGCTGGTGAGGTCTTTGCCGATGGTGAAGGTAGTGGCTTTGCTGCACGACCCTCATGTTCGTCTTCTGGTGTTGAACTTGCTGGGGCTACCGTCACGACTAACCGCTATACTTATATTGATGATTTGGGGCCTAAAAGTGATTTCTTTGTTAAAGTAGCAGTAAATGTTCTCTACACCGATGGCGAAGGCAATGTTTTTGAAGGTTCCATTTTTAAATGGGATGATTTGGTTGGTGAGTTTATTGACAAGCTTGACGTTGTCGCTGGCAAAACGTTGCGTCCGGTCAAGCCGAATATCGTCGTTACACAAGACGGTGAGGGTAAGATCCATGCCGAAATCAACGGAAACTACATCGGGGAAGATGATTTCATAATAACGGATAGAATTGAAGTTGACGAAGTGAAGTTTGAACGCGATTTTACGACCGAAGGCTATTCTACCATAGTGCTTCCGTTCAACATAAAGACAAGCCTTTTAGTTGGTGTTGATTCAGTTCTTTCGTTTGATGGCATTGTCTTGGATGAAAATAAAAAGAAGGCCGTGGCCATGCAGGTTGTATGGGAAAAATCAATGGAAGAAGTTGAATTGCAAGCTTACACTCCGTATATGATCAAGATGAGCGACAAGTCTCTTGAAATTCTTGGCTCTGTAGTCTTGGAAACGACTCGCGATGCCGTTACCGAAAAGGATGGCTGGGAATTCCGTGGAACATATTCTTTCATGAAGTGGACCGAGGACAGTCCGGATTTGGGCCGAGTCTATGGCTTTGCCGCTTCTTCTGAAGGTGACGTGTCTGTAGGTCAGTTTGTTAAAATCGCTGCTGGGGCCAGTATCCGTCCGCTGCGTGCTTACTTGATTCACAATGTGCCGAGCACGGTTCGCGCTAATGGCTACTATGCGAACCGCAACGTGGCTTCTATAAAGGATGAACTTCCGGAACAAATGAATGTGATTATTGTGGGTAAAGACAAGAATGGCGAAGAACATACGACTGTTATCGGCCAGTTCAATACCCGCAGTGGAGAATTCCGTGCGAATAACGTCAAGCGCATGTATGACCTCAAGGGACGTCCTGTAAACAAGGATGCTCGAAAGGTACGTGGTGCTTATTACAGAAAAAATTTACTACATTAACTCTAAACCCTTAATCATTGAATACAAATAAATATGAAAAAAGAACAAGAACAGAATAAAAAACAGAAAAAAAAATACTCGTCTCCCGAGATGGATGTTGTTGAAATGCGCCATGAAAGCAACTTGCTGCAAGGAAGCGGTTCTGAACCACCTCCTTGGAGTGATCAGCTCGGCTAGTCTATTGTAAGGACTGTGTAAACCCCGAAAGTTTTTAAGACTTTCGGGGTTTTTATGTCAAAGGATTTTGAAAATGGAATCGATTTCATTATATTAGTATCGTAAAAGGGGTTTTTATGGCGAATATTTTGAAGTTTGAATGTATCGATAACGCTAGACAACTTGGAGGCATCTTGGCGGGGGGCCGTCGTGTCAAGCATAATAAACTTTTTCGCAGTGGCAATTTATCTAAGGCTACGGATCATGATTTACACCGTCTGCGCGACGAGTTTGGAATTCGTTTAGTTATAGACTTGCGTTCGGACTTTGAATATATGCGCAAACCGGACAAACTTCTCGATGGTATGTCGCTGGTTTCGATACCAGTTTTAGACGAATTGCTGCGTAATAGTGCCTTGAAAAAGGAACAGATTATGCCCGCGAAAGGGGAGGGAATGATGGAACTCCTTTTTAAAGTTGCGTGCTTCCCGTGGGCCACTAAGTTAAAGGATGTACTTTATAGTTACTTTGCTGAAGGCGACTATGCGCATCGTCAGTTTGGCGAGTTCTTTGAGGTTGTTCTCGCGCAAAAGGGGGCGCCTGTTTTGTGGCACTGCACTTCGGGCAAGGACCGAGCTGGCTTTGGAGCTGTTTTGATGCTCGCTGCGCTCGGTGCTGACGATAACGCTATTTTAGACGATTATACGGAATCCGAAAACTCGTACCGCAAACAGCTCGAAGTGATGACTGCGAAAGGCCGTGAATCCGGAATGACGGATTCGCAGTTGGATGTGTTGCATTTCTTGGTGAGTGTCAAGCGTGAGTATATGGAAATTCCGATTAAAATCATCAACGAGAAATATGGTTCTCTATTGAATTTCATTACACAGCAGATGCATGTGCCCTTTGCAACCATTGATGCGTTGCGGGAATACTATCTGGAGTAATTTTCGATTCACGCACGTTTTACAATTGCTTGAGTTGCTTTTTGGGAGTGTAACGATCGTCTTTTTTTACAAAAAGTGCTACCAAAATCTTGAAATAATCCTTTTTGGTAACAAAAATTTTGAATAAATTAAGACTTTTTGGGGCGATTGTATGGTTTTCGAGGTGTTGTGTGTTACCAAAAGTGGTGAAAATGCAAATTTGGTAGCATGAAATTGCTGGATTCTTGTAAAAATGTTGCTGATAAAGTAAAAAATGTGCTGCCAAAATTAAAAATAAGTGCAATTTGGTAGCATAAAAAACGCATAAAGTGATTGATTTTTGCTTGATTTCATGTTTTTGCTAAAAATGAAAAAGAACCTAGCTTATACTAGGTTCTTTTTGCACAAAGGAGGCGAAGCCTCCAGGCTTGTACCTCAAAGGGCGCATAGCGCCCGAGCTATTACAGCTCTGGCTGCTTGCCGGTGAGGCGCACGAAGATTTCTTCGTACTTGGCGAGCGTGTTCT
>CAMJNF010000145.1 GCA_946407235.1 uncultured Fibrobacter sp.
CATCTTGCAAATCCAGACGAACCAAACGTCTGCACCGCACCAGCTCCAGCCACTCACGATAATCTTTTCGTAGTCCTTGTTAAGCGAAGCAATATCATCCCACTTGAGCGGGAGAACCATCAAGTCGAAGTTAAGGGACTGTGCACCACGGAAATCATCGGCAATGGTAAGCTTGTATGTTCCCGGATCAACGTCACTAGCCACCTTCATCTGCTTAGTCTTAAGCGTTGCCGGCACAGCTTCGTCAAATTGGACGGTCATGGCCACATACTTACGACGGAGACCCGCCCAAATAACTTTACCTTCGGTCGAATTGAACGTTGCGGCTTCACGCGGCATTTCGCGTTCAACGGAATAAACGTTGTTAAAAACAACTTCGCTGAAATAATAGGTACTGCCACCGCCGATTCCCATGAAGCCCTTGGACTTCGGGATTTCTTCTGTTTCCTTGAGGCCGCCATTCCAAGCGAGTTCGTAAGCGTTCGGTCTAAAACCGATAAACTTATTTTCTTGACGGACGCCCTGACCATCCTTGGTAAAGCCGTAAGTACGGATAACCTGGTTACCATTAGCATCCTGGAAGACGAACTGAACGTTTGCGCTGTCAGTCACAACAATCTTTTCAGGGACGTTACCCATTTCGAACAAAGCTTCGCTCAAGTCTGCATTGTCGAGCTTCAAGTCAAAGGCGCCAAGCGTCGTGTCCTGGATGAGTTCCGGGAACTTGCCAGCGGAATCCGGAAGAGCCTTCACGATGACGCTCTTCACCTTACCGCCCTTATTCGTGAGCGTCATGATGAACTTTTCGGTTTCGACCGTCACGGAGCGTTCCGCAATTTCAGCCTTCGGAGCGACCGCAGCCTTTGAGGAATCCAATTCCGAATTCTGACTTCCTAATTCCGAATTACCAAGGACCGGAGCAGCCTTGATTTCAGGCGTTTTCTTCGGCACCACGAGCGTACTCTCGGCATTAGAGGAATCCTTGGAAACCTGAGCAGCCGTTGCCTTGGCCTTTGCGGCACGAGCGGCAGCCTGCGCCTCGGCGTTTGCATTATTGACAGCCATCCACCAAATCACGATAACCGCAATGAGAATGGAACCAATGATTGTATTCTTGTTCATTTTTTATCCTTAGGGGGCGGAACGGGATCATATCCACCCTTGCAGAAGGGGTTGCATCTTAAGACTCTAAAAACCGCAAGATAGAAACCTTTGAATGGTCCGTGGACACGCAAGGCTTCAATTGCATAGCTAGAACACGTAGGCTGGAACCTGCAGACCCCATGAAAAAAATAGGGGTGCACCAGTTGGTATATACGGATGGGGGCGATCAAAACCGCCACCAGGGCTTGTTTAACCTTCTGCCACATCCGGCTGCTTATCCCATTCCATCTTGTGGAATATTTTCTGGGCGGATTCACGGAAACGCTCGGAAGACATTTCCTTGGAATTGTCGCTCACGATAATCATCGCCCAAACGGGCTTTTTGATGTTCGGGACAATACCATAAAACAGTGGACGTAGAATCCTACGGCACTTATTGCGATACACGGCATTTCCGTTCTTCTTCTTGGCTAAGAAGCAGAAACGACAAAAACCGTCCGGAGCTTCAATCCATCGCATGCTAAAAGCAGGTGCGCGGAGGAACTTTCCTTGGACGGCTACTTGCCGGTAAGCGGGCTGATTGGGCAGCCGATAAGAACGCAGAGTGGCTATAAGCCAGCCCCGACTTACTTCTTATAGATTTCGTCGCTAACGGTGAGGATCTTGCGACCCTTAGCACGGCGACGGCTCAAGACAGCACGACCCCAACGGTCTTCCATACGGGCCATGAAACCGTGCTTGTTAACGCGCTTACGATTGTGAGGCTGGAATGTTCTTTTCATGATAAAACCTTTCTATGAAAACAGAATTTTTTGAGACTCAAATTTAGTAAAAAGTCAGTATTTATCAAGGGGTTACACCTCCCCTAAAAGCTAAAAAATCGCCTCAAACGAGACCCAAACAGAAAGCATTCAGCAAAAGCACAATGTATTCACAAGATGTAAACAGATATTTTTTAGTGGTGGAACCGCGGTTACGTGATTCTAGAACTTAGATCTTAGTCCGCTGCGCTCTTAGAACTTAGAAAACACCCCTAAGTTCTAAGTTCTGCCTACTAAGTTCTATAAAACTCCAAATCCTTTTTATATCTTTTACATATTAATGGAACAATAGAAGGATTTTATGGAACTTACACCGCTTGACATCAGAAACCAGACATTCCACAAAAAAAGCTTTAGCGGCTACGATCCAGAAGAAGTAAAGGCGTTTTTAGAAACGACAGCGACCGCATTCGAGAACTTGTTCCGTGACCGCACAAATCTGACAGAACGTTTGAAGGTCGCCGAAGAACGCGTAAACTACTACCGCCAAATCGAAAAGACCATCCAGGAAGCTGTTGTCACCATGCAGCGCACCATTAACGAAGTCAAGGCGTCCGCCGAAAAAGAAGCGGAAATCATCATTGCCGAGGCAAAGGCCCGCGCCATGCGCGAAGTCGAAAGTATCAAGCGCGAAAGCGAAAACCTGCGTACAGAAATCGAACAGCTCCGCCAGCTCCGCACAAACTACTTCATCCGTTGCCGCGCGCTCATCCACAGCCAAGAAGAGCTGCTTTCGGCAATGGAGAACGACCAGCAAAAGCAATTCGAAGCACCGATCAAGCAACAAAACGACGGTTTGGCACTGACCTAGCACCATGAGAATCAACGTCAAGGTACACGCGCGCAGCAAGCGCGAAAGCATATCGCCTCAGCCCGACGGAAGCTACAAAGTCGAAGTCAAGGCCCCGCCGGTAGACGGCGCTGCAAACGAAGCCATTTGCGAGCTTGTGGCAGAGTACTTCCATGTGCACAAACGAGACGTTTCCGTCGTCATGGGTTCGACGAACAACAAGAAGGTCATCGAGATTCTAGGCAAATAAAGCAATGGCAGCTGAGGGGGGCAACGACATTTTTTCGTCGATTAGGTCATTATGAGATTTTCGATTCAATCAAAAATTTTAGTTCTTTCATTATCGAGCACGCTCATAGGCACGCTTTCGCTCGGCATTCTCAGCACCCTGTTCATTGGTCGAACAACCCAACGCAATTCCATACAATACATGAAGGATCAAGCAAACGCCACAGCGGCCAATCTAAACTTCATGTTAGAATCACATGAAAAATATACCATGGGAATCGTTGCAGGAGTTTATTCGCAATTAAATGCAGATTCCACAATTTTAACAAATGATAAAAAATTCCATGTCACTTTAGACGGGATCCAAAAAAGTATTACATCAACAATTCTAAACCTTTCAAATACAAAGAGCGTTTACGTAAGATTCAACCCAGACCTAGTCCATTCAAACGATGGCGTTTTTCTCGTCAGAGACACTCCAGAAGGACCATTCAAACCACACGTTACCACCAACATTACGCAATACACCCCCACGGATTTCGACCGCGTCGGTTGGTACTACAAGCCTATAACAACAGGCGCGCCTCTTTGGATTTCGCCTTATTACAACAAAAACATCAACTCGTACATTACTTCTTACGTTGTTCCAATGTTCATGAACAACAAAGAAATAGGTGTCGCAGGAATCGATATTGACTTTGAAAATTTGACAAAGCAGCTTTCGCAAGTGCGATTTATGAAAACCGGCTTCGCATATTTAGAAGACGCAGAAGGTTCTATCGTTTACCATCCCACGCTCCCGACAGGGCTCACATTCAAGCCCGAAGACGACCAAGTTCAATTTTCTGTGCGTCTATACAACGGCATGACACTTGCCGCAGTCGTCCCTGCTATCGAAATCAACGCACAAAGAGACAAGCATATCAAACATATTATCTTATTCATATGCGCACTCTTGACAATAACGACCACCATTACAATTATCTTTGCGAGGAGCATCACCAAGCCGCTCAAACAGCTTACAAAAGAAGCAAAGAGAATGATCACCGGCGACATGAACGCTGAGTTCAATATTCGACAGAACGATGAATTCGGCGAGCTTGCCAAAAGTTTTGCAGCGGCAAAATTCCATATCAGTCAACATATGAAGCAGATGCAAGGGCTGGCATTCCAAGATTCCCTCACGGGCATCCGCAACAAGATGGCTTATGATAATTATCTTGGAGAATTCAAGCAGCGCATCAAAAAAGGCGAAATAAAATCATACGGCATAGTCGTTCTAGACACAAACAATCTCAAAGAAATCAATGACACTTACGGTCACGAAAATGGCAACGCCTATCTCGTAAATTCGTGTAAATTAATTTGCCAAATTTTCTCGCACAGTCCAGTTTTCAGAATTGGCGGCGATGAATTCATTGTTGTCCTCACTGGCGAAAATCTAGAATACCATTACGAGCTTTTAAAGCAGCTCAAAGAAAGCATGGATGCGACAAAGAACGCCGCATTCCCATGGAGACAAATTTCCATTGCCTACGGAATCGGCATTGCCGAAGACGCAAAATCAACGACAATCGAGGACACGTTCAACAAAGCCGACAATAGCATGTACGAAAACAAGCGTGCAATCAAGATTGCAGAAGGCAAGCCGCTAGAGCGCATAGAACACAACACGAACGAGACGGAAACACCCGCCTAAAAAATTACGATTTGTTCCGGAATTCCTTAGGCGAGCAACCTGTATATTCCTTGAAGGCTTGCGCAAACTTACTGGAATTTGTATAGCCCACACGGCCCGCAATTTCGGCAATATTCATTTTTCCTTCCAGCAAAAGCTGGGTGGCTTTTTTCATGCGGTACGTTTTGAGGTACGAGTAAATAGAATCGCCGTACGCAAGTTTGAAATACTTTTTCATTTGCGTCGGGCTCATTTCAATTTGCTTGGCGAGCTGTTCAAGCGTCAAATGTTCTTCGATATTTTCACGAAGAATTTCGCGCAGGAGCTCCATCTTGCCTTTGTATTGGCTCGGAATTTTAGCAGCGGTCTCGTATTTGGCTTCGGAATCAAGGCGGCTCAAAAACAGAATCAGTTCGAGCACTTTGATTTTGAAATACGGCAAACGGATGTTTTTAGGGAGCCTGTACAGTTCCGAAAAGATATGGCTTACATGTTCGCTCGACGGGAGTTTTAACGGGAGTGTCAGCGGCTGGATTTTTTGAATCAGGGCCGTAAAGTCCACCCCCACCGCCTTAAACATGTTCATCAGTTCGCCCTGGCAGCGGTCCATTGAAAATATGACGGCAATACCATGGTAACAGTGTACAGGGAATTGAAACGTCTTGCTTGCCGGCATTTGGTCCAAGAGCAACAAACCGTTTTCTTCCATGGAGCGCGGCGAAGAATTTGAATCAAGCCATTCCGAACTGCCATTATGGCAATGCAAGACGATCAGGCTCTTCCCTTGATTTTCGAAGTTGAAGGAGAATTCCTTGAGATGGAAATTGCTGTAAAAAACTTGAAGCCCAGGCAATACATTGTACACTAGAAGATGCCCGGTCCCCGTTTTATTTTGAAGCATATAATGAGAAAAGAAATCTGTATTCTGGATTTGAATCAGATTTCTATCGGGAACAGGCCTTATCATAATTTGCACTCTCTAAAAATTAGATTTAACCAAGTATTTTAGACTAATCAAATTTAATTAGATTTGATTAATTAAATTAGACTAATCTAAATTTAGGCAATTTTCAAGAAAGCGTCAAGCAATTTATCTAGAAGAAAAACTTACCTTTTACCCATATTTGTGTATTTTTCTTGTAAGTTTTAAACGTTCCACGCCGACCTCCAAGCCAATCCGCGCCCAAAGAGAGCGTAATCTGGTCATTCAGCAGGTAATCGGCTGCCGGACGAACGTAAAAACCGACATTATCCACATCAAGCATCCCGTAAACGGAAAGCTTGAGCGTATTGTTCAAGACTTCCTTGGAGATTCGCGCCGTAAGCATGGAGGTATTTTGATCTGTGCCAAGAATGCTTTGATAATCCATAATTACCTTGTGCATGTACTGCACCATGATCGTCCAATTGTCGCCTGCGTACCAATCAACACCAAGCAAAGCATTGAAAGATTTTCGCAACCAGTAATCCATTGAATTTTTCAAGGCAATCGGTTCGCCGAAATACGCCGCCACTTCACCACGAATTACAATTTCACCCGCCGGAATCGAGACATCGCCACCAACGACATTCATCGGCTCATAGATACCCTTAATCACAGCCGATTTCGTTTCTGAGTCGAAGTTTACAACCGTTACCGGAGACTTGTTGAACGTGCGTAGCGCCGTAAGTGAGAAGTCCAGATTTTCGAGGAAGAATCGGAAACGGCCTCCGAATTCGCTATTCTTGATGTGTTTTGCAGGCGTTCCGCTCAGGTCCATGCGCATGCCATTGGGCACGGGCATTTGCCACGGATTGTCATCGCTTGTCGGAATTACGAAATATTCGGGAACCGGCACAAAGACGACTTCGGCAGAGAAACTTTCGCCTGGGTACTTGAGGTTAATCGCATTTACAGGCACACGGATATCGTCATAATCATTCGCCATGAATTCCGTGTAATCCATAGGCGAAATCAAATCCGTAAGGCGCAGGCCATCGGCAACGCCCCACGTAACGATTTGACGACCCGCCTTGACTTCGAGGTATTTGCCGGCGTAGTCGAAATACGCTTCGCGAAGAAACGCTCCCGTCTGGTCTTTTATAATGCCATTGTAAGCGAGGTTCACACTCGAAAAGAGCGAAGCCTCGCCGTAATTCGCACGCATTTCAAGACGGAGGCGCGTCCTCGAAGACATGATCTGCTGTGGACTGCGCAGTTGTAAAGCGTGGTACGAATCCACAAAGCCATTCAGCTGGACAGACAGTTCGTCTTGCGCATGCGCGGATAAGGCAAACGCCGCGGACAACGCCAATGAAATCATAGATTGCTTCGTCATTTCATTCCTCGCAATGACATTAAAGATTGTGATGCGACAGGCTGCTTGCAGACTGGCATATCACAATCGCAGGTTCATGCACCCTGTGCAACGACGTTAAAGATTGTGATGCGACAGGCTATTTGTCATTCCCGCGAAAGCGGGAATCTCCATTCCACTAAAAAAAGCCATTATTCATAATCAAGGAGATGCC
>CAMJNF010000146.1 GCA_946407235.1 uncultured Fibrobacter sp.
TCTTGCCTGCATATTCCTTGCGGAGAGCCATCAGGCCCGGCATTTCAGTTTCGGCGAGGTCGAGTTCCTTGCGGCCTTCAATCGCAAGGTTGATATCCTTAATTTTGTATTCCATAATGTTTCCTTTTGGCGCGGTTTTTGCGTCCGCGCAATTTCATCAATCTTATTTATGCGTAAATATAGTTATATGCATAAATGCAGTCAAGCCTAAAATTCAATCCGAGTTGTTTGGATCCCCTCCCGTTGGTCGAGGATGACGTCACTGACCAATGGCTAGATTTACTCCATAAACAGTATCCCGACGAGGCGCAGATCTCTTTCGCGTTTGTGCTTTTTGTTTTCCCATTGGCGGAATCTGATGTCTTCCACTTCGAATCTGGCGCCCTTGGTTTCGAGGACCTTTATGTCCTTATCAAGCCAACTTTGCTTTGGTATGTAGAAACTGAAAACCTTGTTGCTTGTCGAGTCGATGTCCTTGAGCGGGTAATCGAAAAACAGCGTGTCGTTTCGCGTCACGAGGTCTTCGTGTTTGAACGTGTAAACCACGAATGAGAATTTGCTGAAATTTTCGGGCATCGTGTGGACATTGTCGTTTTTAATAGTCTTGCTAATTGTGCGGTATTTTTTGGAAATGTCCGCGAGGTCACTATTTTCGGGAAAGTACTGGTAAAGTTTTTCGATCGATCTTGAATGGAGTGCTTTCACTTGGTAGGCGATGATGCTTGCCGTGTGCCCGTCTTTATCCCAAAGGTCCGAGAAAAATTTTTTCGTGTCTTTTTCGCTGAGCGGGTATGCAGTGTAGCCTTCGCTGACGAGTGTTTTCTCGATATTCTTGAGCCAGACGCTGCGGGTGATGCTTGTTGCGCTGAAGGGGCCTATCAAGGATACTGTGGTTATAGCACAGAAAATGATGATAACATATTTAGATAGAACGGTTTTGGGGATGCAATTAAGTATAACAAATATGCATAAAAAGATACAAAAGCCTAATGCAACATATAGGCTTGATGTAATGCTGTGTTCAGAAATTCTTTGGATAATTGCGATGGTTGATGTAACGACGGGAATAATGCAAGTGTAGGAAAGGACCCTAGCGATTGTCTTTTCGGAAGAATGTTTGGGTTGTATAGTTGCAGGATAATATTTGTTTTGGATGATGAGTACGCAAGTTAAGACAACGACTGTAAGGAAAAAGGTTGTTTTTGTTGGGAGATTCCATTGCAGCAGGGCTGTGATGTCGTAAATATGGACGATGACGATGAAAATGGAGTAAAGCGGTAAAAATATGTGTTTGATGCTGTCGAAAGAAAAACTGAACTGCCTTGATTTTATTTTCAATTTTATGGTGGTTACAAAATTTTCTAATGTGGGCGTTTCTTCGGAGCATTTGTCGATGGACGGTAAGCCCGCCATGCATAGGATGGGGAATATTGTGAAAACGATTACAAACCCAAATGAGGTTGAACTGGAGTCTGTATTGTTTGATATGGCGTTGATTGCAGCTAGGAATGCAGATGATGCGATGCTAAGTAAAATTACAATAAAAAGAGATGCGAAGATGGAGTCGCTTATTTTGTTGCCAAATGTCCATAGAGCGTTGTCGTTCTTCTGATTCCAGAATGGTCCGTAAATCAAGGCGATTCCAATAAGGCTGTAAATGCAGATGGTTATATGCCCTATGGGTTCTTTATCACCCCAGTTGTCTGCAGAGATAAAACAAAGGCTGAGTGTCACCGAAATGACAAGCCAGCTCACGCTCGTAAGAATTTGTGGCATCTTGCGAGTGCTTTTTCGAGATTCCTGGATGAGCGATGTTGCAAGAGCAATGAGCATGGCTGCGACAGGGTAAATAAGTAACCATATATCAAGGATTCGGCTAAAGGTCGTTCTTGTGGGGAATACCTTGGGTAACCCATCAACGCAGAATATGAACGCAACTGATGTCAAGAACGCAAACGCAATGGCGAGCGGGAACCGCTTAAACGCGGCCAGAATCGAGGTCGGGTATTCTTTGAGTAGTTTAAACATTTGTTTTAAATATAGGATATGCTTGAGGGGGGTGCAAAAAACGCAACCCTCTAGGATGGCGGATCAGGTCCGCCATGACGATGTAATAAGAACGTCACTGGATCCCCTACGCTTCGCTTCGAGGATGACAGTGTGATAGAGAATGCACTGGATCCTTCGCTCCCTAGGGTTGCTCAGGATGACGTTTATTTCTTGACGCAGCGGATGGTGAGGAATGTCTGGTCGCTGAATGCGCTTGGTTCTGTATCAGGGAACGGGTTCAAGTAAGTCTGTGGATTGGTGTAGTATCCCCAGAATTCGATTTCGTAATAAGAGACTTTGGCAATAAGCCGCTGCTTATCCTTGTTCGTCTCGTTCATCCAGAAAAGGGCGGTGAACCCTTGCCAAGGCGAATAGGGCTGATCGGTGTCGACGATTCTCCCGCTCAGTATAAAGCTCAATCCGTAGGTGTCTGGTGCTGAATAGCTGCTCCCTGTACCGCCCAGTTGCGAAATGTTGTTCGGGGTTTCCGGTTGCCTTGTCCCGAGCGTGAGTATGTCGCTAGAATCGGGGAGGTTCCAACCTTCGGGGCATACCTTGTCTGCAACGTTCACGCTATAGAACCGACCGACGTTCTTGCAGCTGTCATCGAGGCAGCGGGTTTCCTTTGCGAGTTCGCTTTCGGTAAATCCGGCGTACTTCATGTTCTCTGCAATCCATGTGCGGCCCTTGAATTCCACCGTGTGATAGACGTAGTTGTCGCGCGGGTCCGTAAAGGTCCCGTAATCTATTTTCGGGTTGAAGTAGTATTCCGCCGGGTAGTCGGTATGCCATTCATACGTGGGGCGCCATGTCTTGTTGTAGCAGATGTACTCGGTGAATTTTGTCCAGACTTTTTCGTTGACGATTTTGATGCGCTTGTTATCGGTATCGCAGGGCCTGTTGTAGAATTCGCTCCAGTTCCCGTCCTGGCAAACGTAGTACATGTTCGGGTCGTTTTCGCTCTGCTTTGTTTGCCCGTCGGTAGTGCATTCCGCCTTCGACATTTCGATGTCGTTCTGGTTTGCGTAATCCCAGCCCTCGTCCATGCAGGGGGCATCAGAATTGTAGAAGTCGTAATGCCTGCAGAAATGTTCCTTACGACACACATAGGCTTTGGTCGGGTAATTTGGGCTCATGTACAGTTTACCGTGCTTATCGCAGGGCACGTCGAAGGTCTCCGCATCGATAGTTTCTGCTTCGTACCAGCCCGAATCAAGACTGCATACAAACGATCTGCTGATTGGTTTGCCCCCATATAAGATATACTTTCCTTCCTTGTCGCAAGGGTTCTTGTATGTGTAGACCTCTTTTTCCGTGGGGGCGTCCCAACCTTTTTCCCTGCATATAAAGCGGATATTCCCGACGCCAATGGTATCTGCAATGTATTCCCCTATACGGATGGAGTCTTTCAGAGCTTTGGTGCAATAGGGGATGTCGAAACATTTACGGGCAACGTTGTTTATAACGCCTGTGGGCATGGGGCGCGAAAAGCCGCCGGCACATCCCTTGGGGGTGTATGCGGTATTGTCGTAGAGAATGTAGCTCGGGAACGTACTTGCCGAATATATGGTGGAGACGCTATTTTCCCGGAAACGACTCAGGTTGGCAAAGTTGCAGTAATGTTTTTTCTCGAGTGTTCCAGTTTTTGCGAAGGTTTCCGTCACTTCTTTGAAGAATGTGGACTTTGTGGTTCCGCCGAAAATGTAGTCGAGCGTGTAGTCGATGTGCTTGGATGGAATTTCGGGGAGTTCGCGGAAGAGCGTGTCGATGCCGATAGCGCTGAGCAGTTCCCACTTGGCGATGGTATCGGCTTCAATTTCGGATTTGCCCTGCGCAACCAGTGTCGCGATACGACCTGCGAGAACGCTGTCGAGAGTGATGAGGTTTACTTCACCGGTGATGGTGATGGGATTGTCGAAACCGCCCCAGCCACTCATGCCACAGCCGCCTCCGCCACCACCGCCGAATCCTTCGCCGTACCGTCGGATTGTTGTATCGATGGCAATGTTGATGAGGATGGAAGAGCTTGTCTTTGGCGTGGTGGCACTAGACGAAACTCCCGAAACGGATGATCCGGGATTCTGTGATTCACCTGCGCTCGAAGAACTTTCGGCGATGTCCGAAGAACTTTGTAGAGCGAGCGTGTTCTCGTCTTCTACGGTTCCTGCGACATCGTCTGTGCAGGCGAAAAGCGCGATGGAGCATGCAAGAATTAAATATTTCATCTTGCTCATGGTTGTCTCCCTTTTTTGCAAACTCGTTTATTTACTTTATCTGTTAATGGAAAAAGCTGTAGGTTCAAACGGTAAACTTGGTTGATGTCCTGGCATTCGCGTGCGATGTCAATCACTTTTTTGCGGCAGTCGTTGATAACGTCTACGATGCGTGCGTAGGTGGATTCATTGATTCCCATGGTGACGCCGGAAAAGTTGCGCTCGATAACGGAATCTCTTTCGATGGATTTTTCGGCAAGTGCTGCCATATTCTTGTTCATGGAACGGATGGCAAGCGGGATGGCTGTCTTGGAGCCTTTTAACGATTTTTCGGTTTGTTCGTAAGTGCCTTTGCCTGTTTTTACGAGAAGCCCTGCCTTCACTAGAAATTGCAAAATATCGCGGACATCTAGCGCCGATGTCTTTTCCTTGATTTTCCCTGCGATTTCGCTGGGGTCTGCATCTGGCATCAAAGGCGCTAGTTCACGCACGATGGGGCAGGCAGGGGTCTCGTAAAAGTGGAAAGTGTCCGCATCGATGATGCGGATTTTGTTCATACTTGCTTCGCGCCCGAGATCGCGTAGTGCCGCCTCCTTCTCTACGGCATTCTTCGCGTTCCCGAATTTGACGAGCAGTCCGAAATAAGTGTAGTCGAAACCTTCTAACCCCATAGCTCGTGCTACTTTTTCTATTCCGGGCTTGCTCAGGCGCGTTTTCCCGTCGCAGACCAACTTGAGGTACGTCGGGGATACAAAACCGGCAAGGCTTGCAAATTCTCGCCAAGTGAAATACGATGTCCTCTTACGTTCTTCGTAAAAGTCGCGCATGTAGATGCGGTAATCGTTATACTCGGTTATTGGATTCATGATAAAAAAATATTACAAAATTTGCGTTTTTGCAACAGAAATCGCAATTTTTTACATTATTTTATAAAAAATTTTAAATATGATACAAGCGTGTGTCATTTGGTTAGACGAGAGACGAATGACGAGAGACGAAAGGGCTTTGTGTTAGGTTGTGTGGGGTAGGGAAGGATGGTTTATGGAAATTGGGGGCTTGCAAAAAGGGCTTCTTAGAATATATATTCAGAGAAATGGCGTCTGGGAGAAGGGGATAATATGAAAAAAGTCTTTTCTTTTGCAGTCGTCTTGATTCTCGCTGTGTTTGCACAGCTCTCTTTTGCCGCATGGGACGGCTCTGTCAAGATTCCCAAGGTGGTTGGCAGCGGGGAATCCTCCTATTACGAAATTACGTCTCCCGAGGAACTCATCGGATTTTTGGATTCCGTGATTGTAGCGCATAATTCAAACATGGATATACGCGCCTACTTGAAAAACGATATTGTGTTCGGCTCGGATACGTCGAAACTGTGTTCTAGACGCTGGAACAGGAGTACAGTCCAGGGGGCGTTTGGGGGTGAATTCGACGGGCGCGGGCATACCATTTACGGCTTGAATGCTGAGAAATCCCTTTTTGAATCCATCGTGCGGCAGAGAATGGAGGGAGTTCATGACTTGAACATTGCGAACAGTTCTTTTGGGAGCGATTCTGTTCTTGTCGCAGCGACCATCGTCAATACGCTTAAATCGGTTGTCAGGAACGTGAACATTTATAATACCGATATTAAAGGGTTGGAATCCGCTGGTGGAATTGCCGTATCTGTGATTGCTTCGGCGACAGACCCCGCCATGATTCTGAATAGTAATGTTGTTGGCGGTTCCGTTGGCGCCTCGATAAAAGCGGGCGGCATTGCCGCTACGGCTTCGGGTAATATTTTGGGCTGCAGCAATTCGGCGAAGGTTTATAACAAAGCTAATCCGTCGGAATCGCTGTATGGGAATGGGAGAGAAGCCTATTTTGGCGGTATTGTGGGGCAATCGCGAGTGTTGAATGGCGTTGCCATGGCAAGTTGCATCAATCGCGGAAAAGTGGAAGTGGATTTGTCGTACCGCATTGCCTATGTCGGCGGCATTGTCGGTAATCTTGTCGGCAATGTCGAAAACCTCCAGAATTACGGGGATGTGTCTTCCAAGGTTGTCGTTGTTGGGTCAACAGTGGCGGCTGCAGGATTTATGCCTTCTTATTCTATATCTTATGTCGGTGGTGTTATTGGCCGGCATGTTAATGAACAGGATATCACGAAAATCACTACGCATTTGGATTTGAAAGATTTGTTGAACAGCGGTAAAGTTTCTGCAATGTATCAAAGCAGCGAGAGATCGGTTGGACTTTATGTTGGCGGTATTCTGGGTAGTAGTGCCTATGCGAGCGTCATCAATGCGTTGAACTTGGGTTCGATTGATGCTCGCGGTGATGCCAAGGAATTATTTTTGAATGTTGGCGGTGTTATGGGCGAAGCGCTGACTGCTTATAAGGATGAGGTCTTTACGATGCTCAAGAATCGTGGAAACATCACTGCCGAAGGTACGTTCGAGACTCTAGTGGGGGGAATCGTGGGACGGATGAGCTATTGGTCCCGCCCAACGATATATAATGGCTTTGCGTTGGAGAAGTCTTTCAACTATGGTAACGTGACTGGTATTACATCGGATACGGCGACGAGTTCGGATTCCTTGCATGTCGGCGGTCTTGTTGGCAACGCCTATATGGCGCGGATAGCCGATGCCTATAATCACGGGCGGGTCGAGGCGAAAGGCAAGCTGGCGCGTGGCGCAAGCTGTGCTGGCGGGATTGCTGGTATAGCGGATAATCTGTTGTGGTATCTTAACAATGTTTATAGCGCCGCACCCGAAGTGAAGGGGGATGCTGTTGGGGG
>CAMJNF010000147.1 GCA_946407235.1 uncultured Fibrobacter sp.
CAGTTCAAGTCTGTCCGACCGCAGAAAAAGACTCGATGTAAATCGAGTCTTTTTTATTTTTGCAAAAAGGGAGATTCCCGGTCAGAGCCGGGGTGACAAGCAAGCGTTTTGCCACCATTACGAGCCATGCGAGATTCCCGCTTGCTTCGACTGCGCTCAGCACAGGCTCCGGCGGGAATGACAAGTAGGAAGCCGGGGTGACAGTGTCAAAAAAAAATTTCAATTATTTTTCAACTAGAGTTTCCAAAATCAAAATTTTATACTATCTTTGTGTCGTTCCGCTAAGGACCACGCGGTCGTGGTGGAATTGGTAGACACGCTAGCTTGAGGTGCTAGTGGGAGCAATCTCATGACAGTTCAAGTCTGTCCGACCGCAGAAAAAGACTCGATGTAAATCGAGTCTTTTTTTTTAGCAAAGTGTGAATTTGTAGTAAAATGGCGACCCCGGCACAAAGGCCGGGGTGACAGAGCAAAAAAAAATCTTCACATCCATTTTATAAAATTCTACATTTGCGAACATGAACCGTTTTGAACTGAAAAAGACGTCGAAGAAATCCAAGGCCCGTCTGGGTGTTTTGCACACCGACCACGGCGACATCCAAACGCCGATTTTTATGCCGGTGGGCACCGAAGCGACTGTAAAGGCCGTGACGCCCGCGCAACTCAAGGAAGACATCAAAGCGCAGATTATCCTCGCCAACACGTACCACTTGTATTTGCGCCCCACAACGCCGAAGATTGCTGCCGCAGGCGGCATCCACAAGTTCATGAGCTGGGACGGCCCGGTACTTACTGACAGCGGTGGATTCCAGGTGTGGAGTTTGAAGGAACTTCGCAAAATCAAGCCCGAAGGCGTTGAATTCAGAAGCATTCTCGACGGTTCAAAGCATTTCTTTAGCCCGGCAAGCGTGATGAACGCCCAGCGCGAAATCGGCGCGGACATCATTATGGCGCTCGATGAATGCACACCGTACCCGAGCACGGTCAAGGAAGCGGAACACAGCCTCAATTACACGCTCCGCTGGACTGCCGAAGCAATGGAATGGCTCAAAGAACACCCGCCCATTCACGGGTACGATCAGCAATTTTTCGGGATTATCCAGGGTGGCATGCACACGCACTTGCGCAAGCAAGCGATTGAACGTATCGCAGAACTCGGCCCGGACGGATACGCCATGGGCGGACTTTCCGTCGGCGAACCGACCGAAACGATGTACGAAATTGCGGACTTCTGCACGGACTATTTGCCGACAGATCATCCGCGCTATGTGATGGGCGTCGGAACGCCGTGGAACCTGCTGGAATTGATTGGTCGCGGTGTCGACATGTTCGACTGCGTGATGCCCACGCGCAACGCCCGCAACGGCATGCTCTTTACAAGCGAAGGCGTTCTCCGTTACAAGGCTGCCCGCCACGCCGAAGAATACGACAAGCCGGTAGACCCGAATTGCGACTGCTATTGCTGCCGCAACTTCAGCCGCGCCTACTTGCGCCACCTGCACCATGCCGGCGAATCGCTAGGCTACACGCTCGCAAGCATCCACAATCTGCACTTCTACCTTCACCTCATGCAAGAAGCGAAGGACCACCTCGCTGATGACACTTTTGAAGAGTGGGCTAAGGCGAAGTGCGAAGTGTTACAGCGCAACCTTGAATAAAAGTCTTTGTGCTTTTGGAAAAGGAGAGTCCGTGAGCAAAAAGCGACTAGTATCAACTAGTCGCGATTGCGAGAGAATCCGTCAAACATAGCAGTTCTTATAAAAATAGACGGATTCGGTATTGTGTTCGGAGGGCGCGAGCCCTCCCTTGTCGTAGATACCTTGCGATAAGCAAGGCATCGAACCCAATGGGCTAAGGCGAAGTGCGAAGTTCTTCAGAGAGATTTGCAATAAGGAATGTGTATGGTGATCCCGGCACAAGGCCGGGATGACAACCGCAAACCAAACTGCATTTGGCGATGCCCGCTCGGTGGCGGGCATGACAATTTAGGAGGGGCGCGAGCCCTCCCTTGTCATTTTCAAAACATGCCAAAACGCCCCGGACATTCGCCCGGGGCATTTTGATGGTTACTTAAGCACCCTCAATATGGGGGCGCATCAGTCTTTACTTGATGGTGATACGAGCAGTCTTTGCAGCTCCATCCATCATCACACGCACAACATAACTGCCTTTGCTCATGTTCTGAAGAGAGAACTGAGAAGCACCAGCAGAAACGCGTTCCATACGGCTTTCAACAACGTGACCCATCATGTCGAACACCTGGATACGTGCTGAGCCAGCCTTGTTGAAGTTCACGTTGAGCATATTGCCCATCACGCCAAGCTTGATGCCATTTGCGCTACGAGCAACAGTCTTAATGCCAACCTTCGGAACATCGATGCACTTGAGGTCGTCCACATAGAGGTATTTGATTTCCGGCTGAGCATCAAAGCCCTTGTAGCCAATAACTTCCCAAGCCATCTTCTTGATATTAGCCCAGTTGAGGTCCTTCGGATCCATCGTCCAGTTCGGCTGAACGATATCTTCAAGGAGAATCGTCACAGTAGTCCAAGCCTGAGCATCTGCAGATGTATAGGCGTGGTAAGCGTAGTCCGTCACGGAGCCATCCTGAACCTTGAAGGTATGAGCAGAGCCCTTATAACGGTAACTAATCGCACCGCAAGCACTCAAATCAATACCCTTGGAGGTATCGGCATTCGTATTGAGGCCAAGAGCCACAAACGGAGCTTCCGTGTATGCACCTTGATCCCAAGCAATATCCTTCAAGCCAACAAAGCCCTTGGTGCCGTTTGTCGGATCTTCAGTACCAGCGAAGCTAACCACATAACCGCCGAGCTTGTTGTCGTAAACGTTAGAGATAGAGGACTTTCCACCCGGATCCTTGTCCGTGTAAGCATACCAAGTACCTTCAGTCTTGAGAACTTCATCAACATCTTCAACGTCATCGATATCGACAATAGTCTTACCCGCAACTGTAGCAGAAGAACCCGGAACGATTGCGCTAGAAGAAGAAGTTACCTTGGCGCTGCTAGAAGAACCAGCAACAACAGAAGAAGAACTCGGATTGCTAATTGCACTAGAAGAGGTCGGATTGTCGTTTCCGCCGCCCACAACAGCCTTGATTGCAAGGCCATCGCAGCTCAAGTCATCAACATAGAGGTAATCATACGTCAGTTTATTTGCATCATCCGGAGCATCGAGACCCTTGATTTCCCAAGCAAGGCGGTTGGCATGAGCGAGATTGATCTTCATCTGCGGAGCGTTTGCATTGCCCCAAGTTTCCTGCTTGAGCATGTCAATCGTGATTTCGACTTCCTTCCAATCCGAAGCATTGTCCTTGTTCACGCGGTGGTAGTTGTAGTCCGTCACATCCGTCGTTTCGATACGGAAGTTATGGCTAGCACCCTTATACTTGTACTTAATGGTCTTGCAGTTGGCAAAATCAGCAAAAACGGTCGTGTC
This sequence comes from uncultured Fibrobacter sp., assembly GCA_946407235.1. Taxonomy (GTDB): domain Bacteria; phylum Fibrobacterota; class Fibrobacteria; order Fibrobacterales; family Fibrobacteraceae; genus Fibrobacter. The sequence goes on from CAMJNF010000147.1 coordinate 3,463, forward strand.
CTTCTTGAGGTTTAAACCGAGAGCGACATACGGTCCATAGCTGAGGCCTTTCTTGTGGAGTTCCACGCCCTTAAGGCCAACCATATATTTGGAAGTATTCTTGCCACCATCAGACGGGAGAACGACATCGTAAGTTTCCTTGCCAAAGTCGTCAACAATCTTCGGGTTCTTAATGACGCTTCCACCACCATCGCCATTGTCTTCAAAGGCATTCCACCAACCACCAATGTAGCTGTAACGGTCGCCATCTTCGACGTCATCGATGAAAGCGGTTGTCGTGCCAGCAGCAACACCATTCGAGAAACCAGTTTCTTCTTCAGCTTTACCATTCTGGAGACCGCAATCCTTGTAAGTCGGATTCGGAGCAATGAAACCCTTGACGGCTTCACCAGATTCAGTGTAAGAAAGCTTACCATCAAGCGATGCATTCCTGAAAGCTGCAGACGTTTCTTCCATAGCAGAAGCGTTCCAGTTTGTCCAGGAAACCTTCTTCTGAGACATCCAGTTGACCCAACTCTGAGAAGAGCTCATATTCGGACCGCCATCACCATTAGCATTGACGGTACCCCATTCCGTAGCAAAAACAGGGACGCCCTTGTTCATAGCCGCTTCGGCCGCCTTGTCATAACCGCCATTGCCCATGAAATGGCTAGCTGCATAGAAGTGGAGCGTGCAACCGTAGTTATTGTCGGAGATCCCAGCATTAGCGCAAGCATCCGGCTGGCTAGACCATCCCGGGCTACCCACGAGGATGAGGTTATCGGAATACTTACGAATAACTGGAATCACACGATCAGCATGCTGCTTCACGGCATCCATGCTACCGGTCGGTTCGTTCCAAATTTCGAAAATCACGTTGTTGTACTCGCCATATTCCTTGGCGGCGTATTCAAAGAACTTGACAGCATCATCGGTAAAGCCGTCAGAAGATTCAATATGCCAGTCGATGATGATGTAAATGTCCCTGTCAACAGCAGCATTAACGACGGACTTGAGCAAAGCCTTTTGGAAGTCTTCGCCACCTTTCGTGTAAGCACGGCCATGGGCATCGAACTTTTCTTCAGCAGCACCAAGAGCAAAACGAACAACTTCAATTTTCATGTCATCAACCAAGCGGTTAATGCCCTTTTCGGAGTAGAAGTCTGTAGAATTAGTATTGCCCGAGCTCCAGAAAAGGCTCATGCCCTTAACCTGAACGGCCTCGTTAGAATATTGCGGGCAAGATCCCACGAGTTGACCATTTTTGGCTTTCAGTTCACCGTAGGTGCTCACGGGGCCAACACGGCTAGCTTTGACTGCCATAGCAGAAGTTACGGCAGCGCACATCAGAAATGCGAAGATTTTTTTCATAAACATCCTTTTGGTTTACACCCAATCTCCGCAACCATATAATCCCAAGAAAAAGATAAATATTATGGGAAAAAATAGATGTAACTAATTTGGAAACATGCAAAACCGCGCAAAAAAAGGCATTTCGATTAGAAATGTTTACTTAAAACGGAGATGCCCGCTCAGTGGCGGGCATGACACAAAAAGTAAGTCATCAGTCAATGGTCAATTGTTTTTCACGAGCTTCATCGTTTGCGAGCCGAGTGAAGTCGAGAGGCGCACAATGTAAATCCCGGCACGGAGCGAACTCATATCGAGCACTCGAACATCACCCATTTTTTTGAGGTTCGAGACATCAACACGACGACCATCAACGCTCACGATATCCAAACGGATGATGTCAGCAGCACCAATAACAAGGCTTGCAGAACGAGCATCATAGAAAATTCCGCGAGACTTTGTCGGCATAACATTTGCAATCCCAATCGATTCTGAAGAACTCGAAGACTTCGGAATACCGACAGAACTGCTGCTAGAACTTTCACTGGATCCTTCGCTCGATGAGCTCAGGATGACGGCGCTGGAAGAGGAGCTCAGAATGACGGCGCTGGAAGAGGAGCTCAGAATGACGGCGCTGGAGGATTCCGGATCAGGGCCCGGAATGACTTCCCCATTGCTTCCTTTGTACGCCATCAACGCATCCTTGAGTTTTTGATTCACTTCAGAAGAAGCGTCGTCAACCGAATTGTCAAACGTCCACTTGAAATCACCACCTTGCACGCGGCCCGCATAAGCAATCACGTTACGGCGAGCGACTTCCGGAGAATCGGCCGTGTAGCTGTACATGATGGACTTGTCCGTGTCGAAATTGTTGTAGGAGTTTGCCCCCTCGTAAGACTTTACGCTCGACGGCACCTGAGCATCGCGACTGCTTACCACATAAGCGTCAAAATCGACCTTAGGATCAATATCACCAAGTGCGGTTTCCACACCCTTCAACATATAAGTCTTGCTTGCGCCATACGGAATAAACGTGTAAGAGCCATCCATGTAGTTGTTATAAGCCTTGATTGTGCCGCCCGCTTCCTTGCTGAACGTACCGTTGTTCGTCGGATCGCGCTTAGTGCCGCTCGCATAGACGTCGGTCCCCTGCAACGAAGTCATCATCGGATACTTGCAATTACGGAAGTAGTTTGCTTCCATGAACACGGACGAACCGAGCGTTGAACCCGCGCCATACTTGGCATTGCCATCGTAGTAATTGTTGTACACGTGGGCGCTGTAGAAACGCACTCGCGGGTGGCGGCTATCGGAATGATCGTACCAGTTGTGATGATAGGTGATGTAAAGGCCGTCGGTCGAGCCTTCAGAAAGGCCTAGTAAATTGGACTTGCCATTATCCCAAAAATGATTATAGCTGAACGTGATGTACGTTGATTTTTTGCAATCCAAGGCGCCATCGCCTTTGACTTGGTCCTTGTCGCTACCGGCATGGCCGTAGAAAAAGTCGCAGTTGTGCACCCAAATGTATTTGTTGTCTTGCTGGAGGCCAATGTTATCGCCTTCTTCAGAGTCCACATTCATGATCCCGAGATTGCGGATTTCGACATCCTGAGCGTTCTTGACGCGAATACCCCAGCCGTTCACCGTTGCATCGTTGCCAATTCCTTCGAACGTTACCGCCATTCCCTCTTTTTTACCCATATCAATGACGATATCGCCATGATCCGTATCGGTCGGGTCCGTCACGTTACCTACCAAACGAATCGCGAGCGGACGAGTTTCAAAGCCTTTCTTTAACGCTGTCAAAATGTTCTGCAAGCCGACACATTCCGTCGTAGCGCCTTTGTTGTTCGTCACCACATCGAGCTTGACCGTATTTTTTGTCGATTCCGTAACGTATAAAACAACAGCGCCACTCTTAAGCGTGCCATCAGCCTTGTAAGCGCCCGGAACGTGCCCGTTGCTAAAAGCAAAACCGCTGCGGTCATGCGCCTTCACCGAAATCGGCTTGGATGTGGATGAAGCACCTTCCTTGCCACCCTTAACCGAAACCACTTTGAATGTGTAATCGCCCGCCTTGAGGCCCATGGCATCGACGCGGAACTTGGAACCATATTTGCGAATAAGCGGCGCATCGACCTTGACATCGCTAACCCCAGCGCCCGAATAATAGACATTATAGCTATCGGAGCCATCAGACACCCACTCGGCATAGGCCGATTCTAACGCGCCAGAGGCATTT
>CAMJNF010000148.1 GCA_946407235.1 uncultured Fibrobacter sp.
AAGAGCCCTTTCCTAAGAAGGAGAAAATATTGAGCGGTTTCCAGAACCTTGAACCTATCAGGAGGGGAGCAATGATAAAGTCGTTTCAGGATTTACCTTTCCAACCATTCTCAACACTCTAAATATACCAATTAGTGGGCCATCTGGTTCTTTCGTTTTTCTTATTTCTTCACTCAATAAAATTTACTTCTTGATTTTTGCAACCTTTTTACATTCCAAATAGAATTCTAGATCGCAATTTCAGACAAAGTAATTTCATTCTTCTCTGAAAATGATTTTGCATTTCGGAACGAAACGGAATCCACCGCGACGATGACGTTCGATTTCGAAATACTTCTTAACACCTTCACTCGGATGTTCCGGATCGTCAGAGCCATTGATATGGGCAATGACGCGGTTCAACCTGCTCTCGAAGTTCGGGCGAAGCGGGTCCATGCAAATAGCCGGATCGCGCTTGAATTCGCGGTTCTCGTATTCTTCACGGCCAGTCACCGTGTATTCACGGAGAAGGTTGCGGAGGATACGTGCCGGAACGTTACGCATGAGGTGCTTGCTGTTCACAGAAATCGAGTCATCACTCTTGTAATAGACAATCGTAACGGAATCGTTCATCGCATCGAGGAGCTGTTCATGAGCCTTCTGGATTGGTGCCCATGCAGCAAATTCCTGTTTCACGACAGAGCTCATAAGCTTGAGGAACGGTTCAGATGCGTTCACATTTGCCTTGAAGTTAAATTCAAGAACGTAAGCCGGAGCACCATAGTAACAATCTTTTTCAATCAACAACGCACCGGTCTTCGGGTCGCGGATGTCCACCAAAGAACGTACGCAACCAATGCTCTTTTCGACATCGCTCTTCCAATCCAGGTTGTGTTCCTTGATGCAATCACTAAAGGCTGCATGGCGTCCCACCAATTCACCCTTGATATAAACACCACCGTCATCCTTCATTTCGGCGGGGACTCTATTTTCAAGGGCTTCAATAAACGAGGTTTGCGTGGCGAGATAGCTAATGTGTTCGTATGCAGGCGTGTTCAAGAGGAGAGGTCCAATGTTGATCATGCTGCGAATCCAACGCATCGGGTTAGCAGCGAGAACACCCGGAGTCTCGAACTGGAACGTGAAGTCCACCCTGCGATTTCCATCAATAATTTCGTTACGAAGAATATTTGCCTTCGTAAGGAAAGGATAACGTTTTGGAATGATTTCAAGGCAGAGTTCGCGAGCATCTTCAGCAGAGTAGAACGAAGAGACGAACGGCAAATAAGAGCGGAGCACGCTGCGAGCAGGAACTGCTTCAAATGCGGCACAGCGCTTTACGATGCGTTCAATGAATTCATCTGGATTTTCGCCGCGTTCATATAACCATGCGACGATGTTGTCCATTATGAAACGGTAAGCGCTTTCATCTACATAAGAATCTTCGAAGTACAAATCATTTAGAAGTTTCACGTTGAATCGCGAATCTCGTTTTACCAAGGTCAATATATCCTTGACCGGATAAGACATAAGCAGTTCAATGTGTGCTAGCTGAAGGAATAGATTTGAAACCATTTCACTCACCTCACTTGTTCATAAAAATTCATTAGCTATATTTATAATATAGCAATCAAATAATAAATAACTACGAATTAGCTACATATAAAAGCGAAAAATGGCTGAAATTCACCTTTTATCCGATGAAATAATCAATAAAATTGCTGCTGGCGAGGTCATTGAACGCCCTGCATCGGCTGTCAAGGAACTTATAGAGAACGCAATCGATGCTGGAGCTACCCGAATTCAAGTCCAAATCGAACAAGGTGGAAAGAAAAAAATCCAAGTCACAGACAACGGTAAAGGCATGGGAAGTGCCGACCTGGAACTCTGTTTTTTACGCCATACTACATCCAAATTAACAAATGCAGATGATTTATTTCACCTCCAGACAAACGGTTTCCGAGGTGAAGCTGTAGCATCTATTGCCGCCGTTTCCAAGCTGACCATCACGAGTGCCACGCAAGATGGCGAAAGTGGTCGTATCGTTATCAAGGGCGGCGAAATAGTCGAAAGAGAAGATATTCAGGCAAGCCGTGGCACAACATTTCTTGTCGAAGACCTTTTCTACAACACGCCCGTTCGCCGTACATTCCTCGGTAGCGAAACTTCGGAATGTTCCCGCATTTTAGATATCGTCATAAAGACCGCCATTTCGCACCCGGAAATTCGCTTTGACTATAAAGTCGGCGATAGGACCGTCTTTACCGGCGTTCCCGGTGAGCTCCGCAGCCGCATCGCCGAAGCCATCGGCTCCAAAGTTGCCAAAGGCTTACTGCCCGTCGATTATACCGAAGCGGGCGTTCACGTGACCGGCTACATCTCGCCCACCACGGAAACAAACGGTAAGCGCAATCATCAATTTTTATTCATGCGAAACCGCCCCATCGAAAACAAGATGGTGAGCAAGGCAGTCTCGCAAGCTTACGAGCCATACGGAGCGCAATGCAAACCTGTAACGGTATTGTTCCTCGACATGCCGGACATGGAATTCGACATCAACGTGCACCCGGCCAAGCGCGAAGTGCGTTTTGCAAACGGCAACTTGGTATTTCTCGTCGTGACGCATGCCATCCGCGATACGTTTACCAAGGACTTGGAAGCAAATTCGCCATTCATCGACCTGAGCGATGAAATGATGGGAAGCTCGGCACCAGCTCAAGCCCCGTCCGTAAAGTCCGAAATGCCGGGAACTTTCGAGATTCCCGCGCAGCCTTCGTTCGCAACGCCAGCCGCACCGGCACAGCAACAAAACGACTTGCCGTGGGAAAATCCATTTGCAAAAACAAATTATGCAGGCATTACGCCAGCAAACGCATCTGCAAATAAGCCTTACGCAAAGCCAGCAAAGCCTACAAGCGCAAATACGCTTTCGGACAAAAAATCAAAATACAACGTGAGCGACGATGTACAAGATTTGTTCTCGCTCCCCGAATACGGTAAGATTATTTCGCTGGAACCCGATCTCACCAAGCCCGAGCCACCGCGTGAAACGCCGTGGGCCCCGCCATCGTTCTTCCAGATTGCAAATACATATATTGCGGGCGAAGATTCCAACGGCCTTTTGATTATCGACCAGCACGCCGCCCATACCCGTGTGCTCTTTGAACAAGCCATGGAATCGCTCCAGAACAATATCGTGCAAGACAGCCAAGAGCTCTTGTTCCCCGAACTCATCGAACTTTCCAAACAAGAAAAAGAAATCTTCCGAAACGTCGATGATCAGTTACGCAAGCTCGGATTTTTTGTAGAGCCGTTTGGCGGAGACACCTACCAGATCCGCTCGATTCCAAGCGCGCTCCCGCTTTCGCGTGCCGCCAAAGCCGTTCACGACTTCTTGAACGATGTCGACGAGAACGACACCAAGAACGACATGGTCAAATTCCAGGAAGCGATTGCAAAATCCTGGGCAAAGACAAACGCTTACCAGGCGGGCGACAAACTCAAGCCCGAAGAAATTACTGCACTTGTAGGCCAGTTGATGATTACGCAGGATCCGCTCAAGTCTCCGTTCGGGAGCCCGACGCTCATGCGATTAACGCTTGATGAACTGAGCAAGAAATTCAGACACTAGTTCGCTAGATGTCTTACCGACATCCAAAGCCTTGCGGAGACGCAAGGCAATTTCGTCTGCACTCCCGATATCTTGCTGGAATAACGTATCGACAATCGCTTCGGCCATGCGATCGTTTAGCTTATGGCGAATGATAAATTCAGGAGTCACGCCGCAGCCAAAAATGGCATTCGGGAGCGACAAATAGTCAGACTTCACCATGAACTTGCCCAACGCATACGTGAAGAAATCAGGAGCAGTGCAAGCAGCAAACGGAATTCCTGCGCACGCCATTTCAAGCGTACTTGTTCCAAACGATGTCAGCGCCGCGGAATATGCCGAATAGAAATTCAAACGATCGCTAATGTTCTTAGGGGCAACAACGACCTTCAACCAGCTCGGCAAGCGCCCATCGTAAAGCTTTTCAAGAGCCACCAAAAGCGGAACTTCCAGATGTTCACGCGATGCGACCACCACGACATCCGGGAGCGGTCCCATATTGCGGTCCGCCCACATATTGCGATACTTTTCAGCGACTTTCACAAACGAGGGCAAGTTACGCAAAGCACTATCACGACGGCTACCCGGCAAGAGTAACATATCGGACTTCGGTTCTATGCAATCGTAAACCCAGTTCGTTATCGGATGCTTGACACGAACAGTTTCGCAGCCCACCTGCTTGTACGCCAGGGCTTCGATATCGAAAAACACCGCCAAGCGGATATTGTCAGCCTGCTTGAACAGGCTCGCGCGTTTGGATTTCCACGCCCAAACCTGCGGAGGCGCCACATAAAGCATGGGTTTTCCCCACTTTTTTGCAAGGCGCGCAAGCTTCATGTTGAATCCGGGATAATCAATCGAGACTATACCGAGGCATTTTTTCGATTCTGCTGCATCACTCAACACTTGAAAAACGTTCTTTAACGAAAAATATTTCGGCACCACATCGCCCACACCCGAAACCGGGAGCTCGTTGTAGTCCCACAAGGGCTGAAGCCCTTTCTCCTGCATCAACGGACCGCCCAAGCCAATGACCTTAAAGCCCTGCTGCACGGCAGTCGCGACCATCTCGGCGCCAATCATGTCACCGGAATCCTCCCCTGCACAGAAGAGGATATAAGGAGAATTATCTTCGTTAACGTTTTGCACGATTCGATACCCAAACCTTCAATGCCCCCAGATCCGTCCGGAGCCATTGCAATAATTCCTGAGTATATACAACTTTATATTTTTTTAAGACCACTGCATGTTCAAATCCGGATTCTGTCTCCAAATGGAACACAAATTCGCATCCATGGGTGTATTCATCCGCCAAATTGGCCTTTATTTCGACTTCAAGCTTGTCCAAAAATTCATCCGTGAGCATTCCGGAGTACAGCGATACGTGAATATGGCTGACCATGTCACAGCGGACTCGATCTAGCTGAATGACCTCTTCAACGATAATCTGGTAGCCATCGCGATCACGTTGCTGCTCCAAAGTGCCCTTCACAAGCACGCGATCATCAATCGAGACCGTGTCGCGCAAACGTTCCCAAACGTCCTTCTTAAAGAACAGTTCCACTTCGCCATGGAAATCCTGAATGGCACCAGAGCCAATCGTATCGCCGCGTTTCGTTTCGATGGAGCGCATGCGAATGACAACACCACCAGCGACAATCGTATCGCCAACATGGCGTACAATTTCATCTTCAGAAAGCGAGCAACTCGTAAAGCCCGTAAGTTCCGGGCGGAATTCGTCAAGCGGGTGCCCCGAAAGAAATAGTCCAAGGACGCTACGTTCCTTGTTGAGCATTTCCATCGCCGTCCATTCTTCTGCTTCTTCCAGGACTTCGGCCGTATTCGGCATGGAGACCGCCCCGCCTAGATCAAAGAGCGAAACCTGGCCTTTCACCTTGTCTTCTTGGCTGCGCATGGCAACTTCCAAAGCACGGTCCACGCTAGCAATCTGCACCGCGCGGCTACCCGGCAAATCATCCAAGGCGCCAGCCATGATCAAGCATTCCAAAACCTTCTTGTTTAACGGCGGGCGTTTTTCATTCTGCGCAGCCTGATATTCCGTCACGCGCTTGCAGAAATCGAAAATGTCCTTGTAGATGCCACGGCGTTCACGTTCCGCCACCACGTCTTCGACAACGGCAATACCCACGTTGCGGATACCTGCAAGACCGTAAAGAATCTGACCCTTCGCATTTGCCGAGAACACACCCAACGACGTGTTGATGTTCGGCGACAAGACTTCAATGCCAAGACGCTTGCATTCCAAAATGATGGTCACCGTATCTTCGGTCTTACCCATCTTGGATGTCATGGATGCGGCCATGTATTCCGGGCCGTAATGAGTCTTGAGGTAAGCAGTCTGGTAAGCAACGTATGCGTAAGCAGCAGCATGACTCTTGTTGAACGCGTATCCGCAGAACGGAAGCACGGCGTTCCACACCTTCTGAATCATGTCCTTGTCGTAGCCCTTGTCCAAGCACTTCTGGAAGAACTCCGGTTCGAGCTTAGCCATCTTTTCCGGCATCTTCTTTGCCATGATGCGTCGGATATTGTCAGCGCCACCCAGCGTGTAGCCGCCCAAAATCTGGGCAAGCTTCATCACTTGTTCCTGGTACACGATCACGCCGTAAGTTTCGCCAAGCACCTGTTCCAAGTCCGGATGGTAGCAGTCGATTTCTTCCTTGCCGTTCTTACGGGCAATGAAGTGCGGAATCTGGTCGATCGGGCCTGGACGGTACAACGCGTTCATAGCGATCAAGTCAAAGATTCGAGTCGGCTTCAGTTCGCGCAAGTATTTCTGCATACCCGGAGATTCGAACTGGAACACCGTTGTCGTAAGACCTTTACCCAAAAGTTCGAACGTAGCCTTGTCATCAATCGGAATCTTGTTCATCACAAGCTTGATGTTGCGGTTCTGTTCGACCATCTTCACCGTGTCCTGAATGATGGACAAGTTGATAAGCCCAAGGAAGTCCATCTTCAAAAGTCCGATGTCTTCGGCGTAATGCTTATCGTACATCACCACCGGCGTATCTTCCGGAGCGGCGCGGTACAGAGGAGCCAAGTTATAAATCGGAGTCGGCGTAATCACCACGCCGCAAGCATGCACGCCCGTCTGGCGCGGTAAATCTTCAAGTTTCTTTGCGACTTCCCAAAGGTTCTGGTAGCTGGCGCGGCTATTGATTAGCGCCTGCAATGGTTCCGGGCTATACCCATCTTCGAGGTTATTGCCCTTTTTATCCTTACCCGTCCAAGCTTGCTTCAAGCTAAAGTTCAACGTGCGCTGCGGGAACAACTTGGTCACGGTTTTCGCTTCGCCAGGAGCGAACCCAAGCACACGAGCCACGTCGGTAATCACCGCCTTCGACTTGAGCATACCGTAAGTAATGATCTGGCCCACGCACTCCTTGCCGTACTTGTCCGTCACGTACTGGATCACGCGAC
>CAMJNF010000149.1 GCA_946407235.1 uncultured Fibrobacter sp.
GGAGCCATTGCTAGAGCGTTGAGCGTTGGTGCAGACGCCCTTCTTTTGGACGAACCTTTTGGAGCGCTTGATCCTGTAAATCGTGCGAGCCTTCAAGATTTAGTCCTTGAACTTTGCCGTGGCGTAAAAGACCGTCCGATAACAACTTTATTTGTAACACACGATATTCGCGAGGCGGTTTATCTAGGAAGCCGAATTATTGTATTGGGTTCTACGCCTGGCCGCATTATTGCTGATATCCCATTGGATTTTCCGGTGAAGAAAAGTCGCACGGAATGGTTCCGCAACGAAAAGGTTCAAAAAACAATTGTCGAAATCGAAGAGGCCTATCACAAGGATATCCTTGAAAAACTCGGCCATACCGTACAGGAGGGCGCAAGCATATGAGATTTTTTTTGAAATACCTATCTAAATTTTCGGGATTTTTATTCCTTCTTTTTCTGTTTGGAATTTGGACGTTTATCAGTAGCGGCCCGGAATGGAGTAGCCAATATTTGTTCCCATCGCCCAAAGCGATTGCGGAAGCCCTCTTCAATTCTCGTGAAGAACTTTTGCGGAGTGCGTGGGCGTCGCTCCTGAAGCTTGTTCCCGCTTATTTTGCCGCGGCCTTCGTCGGGATTTCCCTTGGGATTGTTTCTGGATCTGTTCCTTGGGTGGGCAATATGCTAAAACCCATTTCTCGATTTGCGGCTCCCATCCCGCCTAACGTTTACATTCCTTATGCCATAGCCATTTTGCCGACGTTCTATCTTTCTTCCACATTCATTATCTTCGTTGCTGCATTTTGGCCCATCTACTTGAACACGGCAGCCGGAGCTGCTGACATTCCTGAAAAGTACAAACGAAATGCCGCCATCATTGGAATTGGCAAATTTGAATACTTGTGGAGAATAGCCTTTGTCGCAAGCCTTCCGTCCATATTTTCTGGGCTTTCTGTAGGCATGGGGCTTTCGTTCATTATGCTTACTGTTGCAGAACTCTTCGGTGAAAATACGGGGCTTGGGCATTTTGTGCAATTTTATGCAGACTATTCCGATTACCCCAACATGGTTGCCGGAATTTTGTGGACTGGCATTGTTGTCCTTGCGATCATGGAATTTTTTGAATTTGTAAAACGCAAGGTTTTGTTTTGGACAAAAGCAAATTAATTGATTTATAAAAACAACTAAGAAAAGCCCCTGATGTTTTAAACATCAGGGACTTTTGCTTTTATCTCGAATCAACCATTAAACCTATTTTTATTTATTCATACAATCCCTTGCTGAAGTAACGATCGCCACGGTCTGGAGCCACAAAGACGATGTTTCCGCGTGCGCCCGATGCAATCAGCTTCTTGGCTGCTGCAAAAGCGGCTCCCGATGAAGACCCGGCAATGATGCCTTCTTTTTTGGCGAGGTCACGGGCTCCGCCGAAAGCGTCATCGTCATTGATTTTTACAACTTTATCGACGAGTGACATATCCATGGTGTCGGCGATAAAATCGTTTCCGATACCTTCGATGTTGTAATCGCCGTGTTCGCCGCCGCCCATTGTAGAACCTACGGGGTCTGCCAACACGCCCTGGATATTGGGATTGCGTTCCTTGAGGTACTTGAGAATGCCGCTGTATGTGCCGCCACTCCCTGCACCGGCGACGACATAATCGATATGCCCGTCAAGGTCTTTGTAAATCTCGGGGCCGGTCGTTTCGTAATGGGCGCGAGGATTTGCCATGTTGTGAAACTGTCTGAGCGAAATGGAATCCGGAATTTGCTTGAGCAATTCTTCGGCTTTCTTTTCTGCGCCAAGCATGCCTTCTTCACGCGGAGTGTTGATGAGTTCTGCGCCAAGTGCACGCAAAAGCGTCTGCTTTTCTTGCGAGAACTTTGTCGGTACCACAAAGATTACACGCACGCCGCGGTTGAGTGCCGCAAAGGCGATTCCAAGCCCGGTGTTCCCTGCTGTAGCTTCGATAATCGTTCCGCCTGGCTTGAGCGTTCCTTGCTCAAATGCTTCTTCGACCATATAATATCCGGTGCGGTCTTTTACGCTGCCCGACGGGTTCCACAATTCAAGCTTTACAAATAAATTTACACCTTCAGGAACCCCGACATGCGTAAGCTTAACGAGCGGTGTGTTTCCGATTAACGATTTCATGGATTCATAGTATTTCATAAAAACCTCTTTTTAAAAGGCTTCGCCTAGCACGTCATTGCACAAAGTGCATGACTGCGTCGGCTCAACCATGCCAAAGAACAAGTTCTTTGTCGCGGTATTCGCCTAGCATGTCATTGCGAGCGTAGCGAAGCAATCTGTTTATGCCTTGGCTGCCTCAATGGCTGCGTTTACGTCCGAGATGATGTCTTCAACTTTTTCGATGCCCACGGACAAGCGGATGAGTCCATCGGTAATGCCGACTTTTTCGCGGATTTCCTTTGGAATGGATGCGTGAGTCATTGTGGCCGGATGGCATACGAGGCTTTCGACACCGCCCAAGCTTTCGGCGAGCGAAACGAGCTTGAGGGCCTTGAAGAATTTTTTGATGTCATAATTTTCACGGAGTTCGAACGAAATCATAGCGCCGCCATTTTTAGCTTGTTTCTTGTTGATTTCGTAACCTTGTGCGGTCGGGAGTCCCGGGTAATAAACATGTTTTACGGCTTCGTGCTTTTCGAGATAGCGAGCGATGGTTTCTGCATTTTCGGTATGGCGATCCAGGCGAACGCCGAGCGTCTTGATGCCACGAATCAAGAGGAATGAGTCGAAAGGTCCAAGAACTGCGCCCACTGCATTCTGATTGAATGCGAGGCGTTCTGCAATTTCCTTGTTGTTGGTCACTGCAAGGCCTGCCACCACATCGCTATGACCGCCAAGATATTTTGTTGCGCTGTGAACCACGATATCGGCGCCAAGTTCCAATGGACGCTGCAAATAAGGCGTCATGAATGTATTATCGACAATGGTCAAGATATTGTGTTTCTTTGCAATTGCAGCAACGCCTGCCAAGTCCGTCACGGTCAAAAGCGGGTTGGCTGGGCTTTCAACGAAAAATGCTTTCACATCGGGCGTAATTTTGGTTTCGAGCGTTTTTAAATCGGTAGTGTCTTCGATGGAATAGCTAATGCCGAGATTCTTGAAAACTTTATCCAAAACGCGGAAAGTTCCGCCATAGACATTGCTCGAAATGATAATGCGGTCACCCTGCTTGAAAAGTGAAAGAACTGTTGATGTTGCTGCCATGCCGCTTGCAAAAGCAAAGCCGGCAACACCGCCTTCGAGTTCCGCAATTAAAGCTTCCAACGCAGCGCGCGTCGGGTTTCCTGTGCGGGAATATTCCCAGCCCGTATTTTCTCCGAGGCCGTACTGCTTGTAGGTTGAAGTCTGGTAAATGGGAACGTTGACAGCTCCTGTTGTTTTGTCGCCATCAATGCCGCCGTGAATGAGTTTCGTTTCGATATAGTTGAAATTTGACATAAGATAATAATCTCCTGTGACGCTACTAAGTGATAGCGCCTTTGTTTTTTTTGAAATTTTTTGAATAAAAAAATCCCGCTGCGGAACATAAAACCGAGCGGGAATCTGTTTAAAAGAATAGCCTAAAAACTAGATGCCCGTTCGACATCGACAACAACAAGCAAAATTCAAGCTATTGAAATAAAAATTCATTTTTATATCCTATTTCTTTTGTAGGCTTTAATTTAGATAATGCTTTTCGCTTTGGCAAGAGATTTGTTTATACTATTTTTCTAAAGCTAGTGATAAAGTTTTTCTATAATCATTTTACTGCAGCGATTAGGCGCACAGAATCAAATGCCTTAAGGTTCCCTGTCAAAAAGTAACGTTGTTGTAATGCGCTTTCGCCAAGAAATTCATCGACCTTAAAACCATTGTGTTCAAGCACTTCAAAAACTTCACGATCGCGATAGCCTTCTGCCATCGTTTCACCGCAATCGGCAACGATTTTTTTCAACTGCAAAACGGAAGTAGAGAACGCTTCTTTTTGTAAGTAGTCAAAGACGATTGAAATTCCTGTCGATGCGATTTCCGAGAACTGACGAATTGTCTCGGCAAATATGGACAACGGCAGATAATACGAAACGCCCAAGATACTGACGACAGTTGGCTTTTTGCGGTCAAATCCGTTTTCAACAAGTTTATCTACAATATGATCCTTGCTAAAATCGACCGCAACAAAATGGACGTTCTTCGAAACATTCCAATGGAGTTCTCGAATGCGTTTTTTCTTGTAGCTTTGCGTCGGCAGCAAATCTAATTCGAAAACTTCGACATTCGGATTTTTATTGCGAAACGAGAACGTATCGACACCCGCTCCGCAAATCACATATTGAATCGGCCCTGATTGGGCCAAAACCTTCACGCGATCTTCTGCAAAGCGGCTCCGCGAAAGCACAATCGGAAGAAAATATTTTCGATTAAAAAACTCAACCGAGTTTTCTGATTCTTGCGGAAAACTCTTTAAGATAAAGTTCGAAACTTTATCGTATTCTTCTCGACCCATAAAGTCCAAGGCCAAGAAATCGTTGAAAACGGTGTGGTCTGGCTGCGATGAATGCCAAGCACGAGCAAATGCGCACAATTTTGCTGTTAAACTTTCCATTGTTTTATTTCCTAAAATTTTTTGAGTTGCGGGCAAAAAGCCCATAAAAAAAGCCCGTGCAGGATATCCTTACACGGGCGAGAAAAAACATTCAATACCGCAATAAGCGCCCGTCAACATCGGTCGCTCGAACAACAAAATCTTGCAAATTGAATACTCATTTAATTCCCTATTAGATTGGTAGGAATAAATATAAAACCAAACTTTTCTTTCGTCAAGTATTTTTCAAAATTTTTTTTGAACTTTATAAAGTATTGTTTTGTAAACCCTTGATTCTTGAAAGTCGTTCAGCTAATTTCTTTCGGTATAAATTTATCTTGGCGATAGCTTCATCGATGGGGAGTGCAATATCAAAAGCACGCACGTTAAAGCGGGCTAATGATTGAATTGCCTGTGGGCCAAGCTGTTGACAAAGGACGTAATCCAAATCTGCAAGATTTTTGGCGGCTGCAAACATAGACGAATGTTCAACCTCTTGGCGCCCACAAGCTCCGTCTCCGCACGAACCATCGCAATGTTCTGGCTTTATGCGAACTTCAATCTTTTCAAATTTTCCGCTCACGTCATCGACTTCGTAAATGTCAAAAGCTGCTGCATGTCCAAAATGGACGTTGACGTTTATGCCATCATTTGTGGCAACTGCTACTTTGTATTTAGCCATGAGAGAAAGTCTCCTTTACACGGATGCGGTCCATGTAGATTTGTGCACCGACATCGTAAACGCCGGGGACGCCAACGGCATCAGCGCGGCAGTGTGCGCAATGCTTGAACACGTTGATAAATACTCCTGCCTGTTCCTGGGCAATCGCAAGAGCTTTCGGACTCGGAGCCGGAATATCCTTGAATCCGTTCTGCGGAATCAATGGAATGATGTTGTATATAATAGCACCAGCTTCGCGGACTGTTGCGGCTACATCTTCGATATGCTTGTCGTTGATGCCTGGGCAAAGAACTGTATTCACTTTGATAAGCGTGCCGCTCTTGGCAACTTTGCGGATCCCTTCGAGCTGGTTGTGAATCAGGATTTCAGCTGCTTCAACGCCTGTGTAAGTTTTGCCGTGGTAGAAAATTCTCGCGTTGATCATTGCCTCGATTTCTGGGTCAACGGCGTTCACCGTAACCGTCAGCGTATCGATTCCCACATCAATGACTTCGTCTGCTTTGTCGTTCAGCAGAAGCCCATTCGTACTCATGCAACGAATCAGCTGCGGAAATTCCTTTTTAACGAGACGGAACGTATCCAGTGCAAACGGCGTTGCAAGCGTATCGCCTGGCCCCGCGATGCCCACCGTGGTAAGCTCCGGCACGAATTCTAATGCTTTGCGAATGTATCCGCATGCATCTTCGGGCTTAATGACTTTACTTGTATTCCCTGGGATTTGAGCATCTTCGTTAATGCGACGGTCGCAAAAACGGCATTCGATATTGCAGCCCGGAGCAACGGGCAAATGAATGCGCCCTTTGCGATTCTTACACGCACCAAAACAAGGGTGCTCTCTAAAAACGTTTTCTTGATCGATTGCCATAAAACCTCACAAAGGCAAAGGATTCGTGTAAACACAAGGCGCAAACGCCTTGCGCTAAACTAGCGGTAAATGCTGATTTAGTTTGTTGAAAAGATGAACGGTTGCCTAACGTTCCGTAATGTGATTAAATCTTTTACTTCTCTGTCGAAGAAGTTTGGGCTAAATTTAAAAAGCGGTATAGTGAAAGACAATATCTAGCAAGGGGCAAAAATCAAAAAAAATATTTTTTTGCGATGCGCAATAGATTCCCGCTGAATGGGGTTATAAAAAGTTTTTATAGCGATGCAAAAAAAAGAAAAATTATGACGGAATGGGTTGAAAAAATATTGAAAAGGGTTGACTCAAATTCTAAACTTGTTCTCGCCTAGCGTTTCTAAGGGACAATCCTAAGGAGACAACAATGTCAAAGAAATTACGTCAGATTGCTATTTATGGTAAAGGTGGTATTGGTAAATCTACTACGACACAGAACTTGACTGCAGGCCTTGTCGAACAAGGTAAACATGTTCTTGTTGTTGGTTGCGACCCAAAAGCGGACTCTACGCGACTTCTGCTCGGTGGCCTCCACCAGAAAACCGTGCTCGATACCATTCGCGACAACAAGACCGAAATCCAACTTTCTGACCTTGAAAAGGTCGGTTTCAAGGGCGTGCGCTGCGTGGAATCCGGTGGCCCGGAACCGGGCGTAGGTTGTGCAGGCCGCGGCATTATCACTTCCATCAGCATGCTCGAACAGCTCGGCGCTTACACCGAAGATCTCGATTACGTTTTCTATGACGTGCTCGGTGACGTGGTGTGCGGTGGTTTCGCCATGCCGATTCGTGAAGGCAAGGCCAAGG
>CAMJNF010000150.1 GCA_946407235.1 uncultured Fibrobacter sp.
TTTTTGTTTGAGCGGGGAGTTTTTTACGCCGATACATTAGCAAAAGCCGTGCCAACCCCGAAAAACGCCCTTTTTGTTTCGTTCTGAAACAAGAAAAGCCCCAAAATCGGGGCGAAAAAAGGATGTTTCAAAAAAAAACGCCCTACAGCGTCATCCTGACGACCTGTCATCCTAGAGCCGAAGGCGATAGGAACTATAATGTCTCGTACTTCATTTGGGAGGAAGGATCCAGTGATGTATTGAAGAGGGGAGGGGGAAGAATCCCCCTGATTGCAGCCCCGGCGGACTTTAGCACTCCGACCCGTCACCCCGGATTTATTCCGGGGTCGCCAATTTCATTAGTGCTCAAATATTACGCCGGGTCTTCCATCACCCCCTCTGCGTGGCTCGGAACTTTAGTTCCGTTTACTTTCCTATCCTAAAGGCTCAGCCACTGATGCAACTAACACATTCGTAGAAATTTTTAATTTCGTCACGAATGTAGTTGGGTGCTCGCCTAAGGGGCTCAGCCCCTTAAAAACCCCGATAATTTCAAAACCTTAAATATTCCATTTCTGTTTTGTCATCAAATTTCAAATATATTGCTTTTGTGCAGGCAAAGATGCATGTTGAATGATATGAACAAAATCGAAAACGCAGCCAAATGGTCAAAAGAACGCCTTGATGCGGAACTCGAGAAGGGCTACAACGATATGTTAAACGGCAGCGTCACGCCCTGGAACGATATATACGCGAAACTTTCTGAAGCCATTTCCAAAAACAAAAATGGAACACTAGGGGTCGATGCTGAAGAATTCATCAAAGGCTTGATGAAATCATAGAGCCCAATAATCGATCCACTGGTCTAGATTATGCTTCATGTGACTGATGCAAAATATGTTGGTGATTACAAGATATTCGTCAAATTCAACGACGGATACCACTTTGTTGCTGATTTTGAAAGCGTCATCAAGTCGGACCACCGACCCATTGTGCAGCAACTTGCAGATGTCAATACCTTTAAGGATTTTACGCTGCAAGCGCACTCAATCACATGGCCGAACGGAGTCGATTTCGCCCCGGAATTCATCAAGAGTCTTGGTTAAACCAGACGAATTATGTCAATGAATATGAGTGAAATTACAGAAAAAGACGTGAAAAGAGTCTGGGTGGAAAAGGACGCTATATGTGTCGAATTGAAAGACGGACGCATTGGCAAGGAACTTATCCGCGATTACGAACCGCTTAAAAACGCGACAAGAGAACAGTTGGAAAATTGTCGTGTCGACCTTGACGGGGTTTGGTTTGACGATCTAGACGAAGGTTTGGCCCTCTCAGGATTCTTCGCACCAAAGAAAATGAATCCCGTTGGGCGCGTATTTTGGCTTTTCCCTGAACTAAATGCGGCTGCATTTGCTCGCAGGCTTGGAATCCCGCAACCTTTATTTGCCGCCTATGTGAACGGAACAAAGAAACCTTCTGCAGCCCGTCGTAAAAAAATCGACGAGGAATTCCACCGAATCGGCCGTGAACTGATGAAAGTATAAAAAATCCTCCGCGGGGGAGGATGCTACAATTCCAAAATGTTCAAGTAGTTCATTCGATTATTCAAAATGCGGACAATAAGCACCTTGTCAAGTTCAATTCGATAAAAAACAAAACAATTCGATACTGATAAACATCGATATCGACTCAACGAATCTACTTTGCCTTTTAAGGATGGACCTATTTCAGGAAAAACGGCAAGGTTGTCGATTGCATCAAGAATTTCAAGAACCTTTTCATTTGCCGCTTGAGGACTGCCCAATTCAGATTCTATATACGCTTTGATTGAATCCAAATCCTCGGAGGCCTTTGGCGAAAAAATGATGACGGGCATCTACACCTCGTATTTCTTCCGCACATCCGCAGCGGAAAGCCAGCCGCCCTGTTCGGCAGATCGTTCTCCCTCGGTAAGAGCCTTCTGGAGCTTCAATGCCGCTATCATCCGTTCGTATTCTTTAATGTCTATGACAACATAGCAACCCCGACCATTTTTGGTCAGGAACACGGGAGATTCTTCGGACACGTTCTGAAGAACTTCATTGTAATTTCGTAAATCAGACACTGGTAAAATGCAGGGCATAAACAACCTCCATTTTAATAATATATAATTTTAAGTAAAATTACAAGTAAAAAATTAAGAAAAATTAATTAAAAAATCCTCCGCGGGGGAGGATTCTTGCTTAAAAGGGGAGGGGTGTCACTTCCCGAAATTGATCCGCATTGTTTGTCCGGTGGCGCTTCTGACCACATAGGCTCCGTTGTGGTAACCGGCAGTTTTGAGACCAGTCTTGATATCTGTCAGCGATGCTCCGGCGTTTAGACGGACTTTGCCGAGCATGTTGCCCATCAGGTCGAAGACTTTGTATTTTCCAGCGGATTTGGCGAATGCTCCGGCGGTGTTTTTCGCAAATTTCGACTTTATGCTTGTTGTTTCGCAGCGTTTCTCAGCGGCACCGATTTCGCTTTCACCGAAGGCAATCCAGTCGAGGTTGACATAGTCGCTTGTAATCAAGACTTTGAGCACGTGTTCGCCTTTGGAGAGTTCCTTCGTTTTACCCTTGAATGTCGTGTAAGTGTCAAAATCTCCGGTGCCCTCAAGCGAGAGCGTGTCGGTGATGGCCTTGTTGTCCATAAAGAATTGCACGTTTGCGGTTTCGGAGCCGGTAGCGTAAGAGAGCGTGAAGGGGAGGGCGCCATCCGCAGCAACGTTCACGGTGTATTCGAGCCATTCGCCTTTTTGTGTGTAACCCACGGCATAGCCGTCACCGCATTTGTCTTTCATGGCGACGATATCCACGCGGTCTTCGCGATATTCCTTGCCTTGGTTTTCGGTGTCCATGTCGTAGTAGGCCTTGCCGGCACCGCCCACATCGTAGTTCTCGAAATCAATGAAGTTTGCGGGACCTTCGATGGTTGCGCTTACGACTGGCAAATTGCATTTGGCTTCGGGGTCGGTAAGTTTCGCCTTGCAGAAGGGGCTTTGCGGAACAGCATTCTTGCTGTCTTCAAATTCCCAATAGTCCGCTTCGAAATCGCCTGTGAACAAGAAGAACACGTCGTGCTTGCCAACAGCGCCAATGAGCGGCACGGTCACAAGGCCATCAGCGTTAAATTCAGCCTTGCCGATAACTTTACCATCCACTTTGTCGAGGTGGAGTGTGATGCTCGACGCTTTCTTGACGCTCAGGACGGCAGCAGAGAACGATTCTGCGCCAGCATCACCGAATTCTACGCCGCTAATCTTGGTGTAGTCGCCGTCGTTGATCTTGGTGAGAATCATGTTGCCGTTTTCTTTGCCCTTGCGGGTCTTGAGGCCTTCACTCCACGACATGGTTTCTGCTTCGACACGCTTGTACGGGTCAAAATCTTCGACTTGAGCAACGCCATTTTCGGGCCAAAAGTCGATTTTTTGAATGGTGCCGTCTGCGTTGTAGTGCATCTCAGCGACGGAAACGGATCGGCGTTCCGCATGCTTGTAGGCCTGTCCGATTTTTGCTTGGTATTCCGCCCACAGCAGGTAATTCAGGCCGAAAACGTAAGATTTTCCCTTGTAGTCGATGATGCCCGGGTGGTTGCCGCGGCTTTTCGGGGAATGCGGCATGATATCGCCCTTGTAATTCCACGGACCGGTAGGGGAGTCACTCATGGCATAGCCGATGCCTTCGGAGCAGCAAGTGGAGGCGAACGCCATATAATAATACTTGCCATGTTTGTAGAACCACGGGCCTTCCTGATAGTCCTTGATCTTGGGGTAGGTCCCGATGGAACCTTCTGTATGGATCATGTCCTTTTTGAGCTTAATCATGTAGAGTTCCGGGTTGCCCCAGTACATGTAAGCTTGCCCGTCGTCATCAATCCAAACAGTAGGGTCAATGTCGTTCCAGTGTTCGCGCTGCCACACGAGCTGGCCGTTAAGCGGGTCCGTGAAGGGGCCGTAGGGGTTGTCCGCGACGAGGACGGAAATGCCGTGACCGTGAATCGGGCAATACATGAACCATTTGCCATCGCGTTCGATGACCTGTTCCGCCCAAGCGCCGTTGTCGGAATTGTACCACTTGAAATCCGCAAGCGAAGCGACTGCACCGTGGTCCGTCCAGTTCACCATATCGGTGGAGGTGTACAGGAGCCAGTCGTACATCATGAATCCATCGGCATTGTCGTTGTCGTGGGTGGTGTAGAGGTAAACAGTGTCGCCATGCACGTAAGGGGCCGGGTCGGCAGTGTAGCTTGTGGTGATGATGGGGTGCTGCGCGAAAGCAGCACAGGCCAATACCGCTGAAACTGTTAAGATTTTGCCAAACATCTTTGATCTCCATTCCTCGTTTATTCCTACACCCAAAATAAAAATATATCGGAAAATATTTGCGGATAAGCGCTCACGCAAATCTCTATTGTCATTTTATCAAAAGGGGGTAGGCGAAAATAGGCCATCTTGACTTATTTACCTGAATGAGATATGTTGAAATTGTAGACTACCACTAGGAGTTTGTTATGAACAAGCATATTGAAACACCGACTATCGGAGAAATATTGAACGAAGAATTTTTGATTCCTATGGGGTTGTCCGCTTACAAGGTCGCTCAGGCTATAAAAGTCCCTATTTCTAGGATTCAAGATATTCTTCATGACCGTAGAAGGATTACTGTCGATACGTCTTTAAGATTAGCCAAGTTCTTTGGAGTATCTGATGATTATTTCATCTCGCTACAAGACGATATTGATATTCGCAATCTGAAAATTGAATTGGCAGAGGAACTTGAGAAAATCAAAACTTTTGTTCCTGCATAACAGAAAAGCCCGCGCACGGGGGAGTGGCGGGCGAGAAAGGATGCTTGTTCAAAAATAATGGATCCCCTCCGCGTTGCTCCGAGGATGACGAATCCGGGGTGACAAGGGGAGGCGGAATTTATTTTCCGGAGGAGACGATAACCTTTGCAGTCTTCAAGATCTTGTTCTTGAGTTTGTAACCCTTCTGGAAGACGGTGACAACATGACCTTCCGGGATGGTTTCGGAGGGCTGCTGCATCAAGGCTTCGTGGAGGTTCGGGTCGAATTCCTTGCCGGTCGGGTCGATCTGTTCGAGGCCTGCGTCCGTGAGAACCTTGGCGAACTGGTTGTAAATCATCTGCATGCCTTTTTCGAAGGCTTCGAGATCCTTGGCCTTGTTTTCGGCAGCGAAAGCGCGTTCAAAATTGTCCTGGACTTCGGAGAGCTTTTCGAGGAGCTTGCCATTAGCTGTTTCGATGAGTTCGAGCTGTTCCTTGGCGCTACGGCGGCGGAAGTTATCGAATTCAGCCATCAAACGAAGGGTGCGATCGTTGGCTGCAGCCAATTCTGCTTTCAAAACATCTTCTGCAGATTCCGTAGGAGCTTGTTCTTCGGCTTTTTCTTCGTCCTTGGCTGCGGTTGCATTATCGGCCTTTGCGTCGGCAGCGGCTTCGGCGGACTTTGCACTCTCGTCTTTATTAGCCTCGGCTTCCAGATTCATTGCGTCTTGGGCGGCTTTCAACACATCCTGTTCAAATTGAGCACGTTCAGCATCATTCGGTTCAACATTCTGTTCTGCATTCTTTTCTTCAGCCATGATATATCAATATTCCTTTAAAAATTGTCCGTACGGACATCTGTTTTACAATTTCGACCCAAAGATAGCAAATACCATGCCAATAAAAAACTTCAAAAAATGTTTTAATCTGAAACAATCATGTTCGAAATGGAGATGCCCGCTCGGTGGCGGGCATGACAATTGTGATTGACTAGTAAGGATGTGCTCACCTTCTTTTCTAAATCTTTGTTGCCGATAATGCGGATTATGTAAACTAAGATTTCGTTTTTTATAAAAAAACCGGACTTTCGCCCGGCTTTCCATCTTCTTCAAAATTTTATTCACCAAACCACATGTCTTCAAGTGTTAAATTTCCGTTCTGCAATGCCGGACATATTTCTTGTTGATAAAATGCAACGTAATCTTCAATTTCATAAGTTTCATCAGCCGGCAAATTGGATTGATAGCTGATCGTCGGACCCGAGCAGACGATGTTCTTTATATCGGTTTCTTTTTTGTAGGCTTCACAAACTCTTGCCAAGGTCGTTTCTTCTATACCCGTATATGCTTCCATTATCGTGTAATCGTTATTGTTTTTTATCAATGTTGTGATTGCAGTCTTGCTTGGATATATAACGCTGACTTGTATTGTATTTCCGTTGGCAATGACGTTGCAGGACTGGACTGTTTCGCCGGAAGAACTGTTCGAATTACCGTTTTGAGAGGCTATTTCATTTTTGAGGCTGTTTATGTTTTTGAGAGTCTCGTCGTACCAGGTATCGCATTGATTTTTCAATGTTTCTTTTAATTGGGAGATGACAAAAGGCTTTTGCGATTCATTGACATTTGGAAGAGTTGATTCGAATGTGGCAACGTTATCCATGCATTTATATGTTCCATTATCCAAATCTTCTGCCAAGTTCTTCATCATGTTACACATTTTATCTTTTTGATTCAAAAAAAGCCCTGAAACTTCCGCTTTTCCGCGGTATATCGCTGGATTGTTGGTGTTTGCCTCTAGTTGTTGCCTCATGTAGGTTTCGTCGCTCAGAACGGAAAAGTTAAAATCTAGCGAAACACTATAATCCGTTGCATAGACAACGCATTTCATCGATGCCTGACTGCGGTCTATGTGACGTTCATAAATCTGGTCGCCTTTGATGTACGAATCTGGAGAAGTGCTGGAATCACATGCTGCAAAAATTGCGGCAAAGGACAACGGGAAGGCTATAAAGTGTCTCATTTTCATTCTCATCATTTTTTTTGCTAAATATACAAATTGAACACAAACTAAATTTTTTGTTTTTTTGTAAATTTCAAATTACAAA
>CAMJNF010000151.1 GCA_946407235.1 uncultured Fibrobacter sp.
TGGCGTTGTACTGCCGGAACAAGCGGTCCTTGCGGAACTCCTGCAACAAGATACCATCCGTCATTACCTTGATGGGAGCTTCGTTCGTACCTTGCTCCCAAAAACGGATTTTTGTGCTGACTAAATTTTCGTCCTTGAGTTCTTCGCGCAAACGGTCAGCAATAGAAATCGCCGCCAAGCGCCTCGGCTCCGTCACACCGATTTTAAAGGAACAGGTATTAGGTTTTAGGTTACAGGTTTTAGGAGTCTCCGAATGACACTCCCCATCACTTCCTACTTCCGACTTCCTACTGTCTACTTTTTCTAAAAACCACTCTAACAAAAACTTCGGCAGCTGCGTGGACTTGCCAGAGCCCGTATCCGCCTTGACAATTATAACCTGATGCTTTTCAAGTAATTCAAAAAGCTCTTCCCGATGTTCAACAACAGGAAGTTCCGGATATTCGATCTTTAAATCAGACAAAACCATAAAAGTGGTTAGTGATTAGTGGTTGGTGGTTAGGGCGACTTCGTCGCAGTTGGTCGTAAGCCGTGGCTAAGAAATAAATCAAAGATTCTTGATAATCACTATCCTATTTACTGACCACTGTTTACTAACCACTGCTCACTCCTTAATATGCCCGCACTTGTCGCAGGTGAGCTTGTAGCTGTTATCGGGGTCTACGACCATCACGCCGTCACATTCCGGCACTTCGCACGGGAGTTCCCCCGGCATTACTTCTCTATAAGTCTTTTTTTCTTCCATAATGCCCCGAATATAGAAATTCAGCGCCCAGCACGCCCACAACAATATTTATTTTTCGAACATGGAAAACGCAAAGACCGTCAAGCAATCGCAAGTCGAAACCCGCGACATCGTCCACCCCTCCGACGTGAACGCCTACAATTACGTATTCGGCGGACACCTGACGTCACTTCTAGACAAAGCCGCCTGCATTGCCGCCTACACACACGCTAGATGCAGAGTGACAACAGTTTCGATTGACAACGTGCGTTTTTTCAAGCCGGCTACCGTCGGCACCATCCTCACCATCAAGGCATCCGTCAACAGGACTTTCAACACGTCCATGGAAGTCGGCGTCAAAGTCATGGGAGTCCACCCGCAAGTGTCGTGGAAACCCGAAGTCATCTGCCGCGCCTACATGACGTTCGTTGCCATCGACGACAACGGGAAACCAACTCCGATTCCCTCCGTCATCCCCGAAACAGAGGATGAAATCCGCCGTTACGAAGAGGCCGGCATCCGCCGCGATGCCAAGAAAAAACTATTGGCAGCTCTAGAAAACAAATAAACTCTCTCTCGTCCCGGAACAAGTCCGGGATGACAAAAGAGTTTTATTCTCTCGTCTAAAAAACACTGGATACACTTGAAAACATTTTCATCAAAAAGGCCCTTTGACGGGGCCTTTGTTGTTTCTAGATTTTTACACATGAAACAGATCGACGTCAAAGACCGTTCGCTCATCAGCCTTTCGTGGCCGCTAATCCTCACATTTGCCGTGAGCATGATCCAGCCCATGATGGACAGCTGGTTCTTGTCGCGTACTTCCGAAACCGCAGCCGCGGGCGTCGGCGCCATGCTCCCGATTCTCGGGGCGCTTTTTACCGCACTCCACGCCTTCGCACAATCCGGCGCAAGCATCGTTTCGCAATACATTGGCGCGAAGCAGAACAGCCATGCGAGCAGCACGCAAACGATGGTCCTTTTCGGGAGCATCCTTCTCGGCATCTCGCTCACGCTCATCATTTATCCGCTTTCCGGGAACATTCCGCAATGGATGGGACTCACCGAAGAACCCGCTGAATTCGCCACGCAATTTTTAAGCGTCGTTTCGTTCGGATTCGCCTTCCGCGCTCTGCAAACCATCCTCACCGCCCTCATCGCAACACACGGACTCACCATCTGGAACCTCGTCGGCAACACGCTCACGATTGCCACAAACGCCGCCTTGAATGTCGTATTCCTCGAAGGACTTTTCGGACTCCCTAAAATGGGCGTTCACGGCGTGGCTCTCGCAACCGCACTTTCCTGGCTCATTTCTTCGGGAATTCTTTGGCTTGTGCTCAAGTTCAAAGTGCACCACCACAGCAAAATTCGCGACTGGAAACGCACCCGCATCCTTTTGCCCGACTGGATCCGCATCGGCCTCCCGGCAGCCGCAGAACCCATCAGTTTCCAGCTTTTCCAAGTGTTCATCACGGCGATGGTCGTCTACATCGGCACAACCGCAATGACCGCCCGCGTGTTCGCAGGTAACTTTGCCGCACTCTCCGTCATTCTCGGAGTCGGCCTTGGCAGCGGAAACCAGATTCTCGTGGCGCACCTCGTCGGTGCACATGACTACGTCAAAGCAAACCGCCGCGTGCACCAAACCCTCGCCGTGGGCATCACCAGCGGATTCTTGCTATCCGTCGCAGTAGCCCTCCTCGGCGAACACCTGCTCAGGCTCTACACCGACAATCCAGAAGTTCTCCGCCTCGGGAAAATTTGCCTCTGGTGCGACGTCGCCGTGCAACCATTCAAAGCAATGAACTTTATCGTCACCACATCGCTCCGTGCCGCAGGCGATTCTAAATTTCCGGCACTTGTGGGTAGCGGCATGATGTGGACGCTCGGCCTTGCGACTTCGCTTATCCTCGCGTTTGTCGTTGGGCTTGGACTCCCTGGCCTTTGGCTTGGCATGGCCGCCGACGAATTTTACCGTTCGTTCGCGAACATTTGGCGCTGGAAGAGCGGCCGTTGGAAAAGCAAAGCGGTTGTTTAGAAAGCAAAAAGTCCGGCGGGAAAGCCGGACATCTATTATTCAAAGCACTTCATCAATTTACGATTGGCCGAGAGAAGCCTTGATAGCGAGGATATCAGCTTCAGAAAGTTCAGTGAAATCGATAATCTTATCAATAGGTTCATTCTTCAACAACATTTTCTTTGCAATTTCGCGAGCTTTTTGATTGGCACCTTTTTCAAGACCCTGTGCGAGACCCTGTTCGAGACCTTGTTCGAGACCTTGCTGCAAGCCGCTATCAATAGCCGCTTTATGGATTGCGTATTCGTCCCACTTGGCTTTCTGTGCTTCGTCAATCATCTTCTGTTCCTCTTTCGATAATTTAGCCAATTTCGCTGTTGAAAACAAGAGCTTGAACACCGTGTTTGCATACTGCTTGGGCATCTGCGTCATGTTTTTCATATTCTTAAGAGCATAAAGCGCCTTGTCGAGCGTCGTTTCAAGTTCGTCCAAAGGCTTGTTGAACTTCGGAAGCTCCACAAACGCAAAATTGAGCGTATCACTAATGCAAGATCCATTGATTTCGCGAAGCTTTGCCCGACGGATGTAGCGGTCATCGGCAAACACATTAAATTCCATGAACACTACCGTAACAACAGGGTTCAATTCGTAATTGTACTTTTTGCCGCGTTGTCCCTGAGCAATGATCGTCTGCGAAGCGTAATAAATCGAACGATTGACTATGTTTTTCTGAAAAAAAATCTGAACTTCGATGATGAACCTACGCTGTGCCGAATCGATGCAATGCAAGTCGAAGATGGAAGTCCGATTCTCGTTCGAACCATCGCTGTATTCCTTGTTACGGGACTGCACATCGACAATCGGTGACGCTATTTCTCCTTCAAGTACGGCATTCAAAAGCGCAATCAAACATACTTTGTTCTGCGTGTCGGGATTGAAAGCTTTCTTGAACGTTCTGTCAAGAAGTAGATCTGCGAAAACGCCTGCCCCTTTGTATTCTTCGAAAGTCTTTGCCTCGCCAATCATTTCACCATGGCTATTTTTCGTTTCGGCCACAATATTATTTTCCATATTTTTTCGGTGTTAAAACACCCGATAATGTCGGGTTCATAGACAGAAAACGGCTCCCCGTCCTTTATATTAACATGCTTTTTTGAGCGATTTGGTCCAATATTTTTTCAATAAGAATGAAATTTTACAATTGACTATACTATATGCAAAATATCCGGCATGAAAGCCGGACAATTTTTCTATTGACTATTGACCAATAGCTAAAAACCATTCTTTAAGTATAAATTAAATTCATTTAAACAAAAACTTAATAGACAAAAACTATAAATGGCAATATAATAAGAAAATTTCCACATCAGCAAGCGATTTCAAAAACCAAAGCAAAGCGCACCAAAGGCATGTAGCGACGTTCCCGCTCCCCAAAAATTTCTACATTTGGCGCATGCCTTTCTACTCCGACGAAATCATCCAAGAACTCAAGAACCAGGTGGATATCGCGCTGGTCATTCAGCAGTTCTTGCCGCTCAAAAAAAGCGGGGTCAACAAATACGTCGGCGTGTGCCCTTTCCACGATGACCATTCCCCGTCCATGTCGGTAAATTCCACGCTGGGCATTTACAAGTGCTTTGCATGCGGTGCGGGTGGCGATGTTTTCAAGTTCATCCAGGAACACGAAAAACTCGACTTCAAGGGCGCTGTAGAATGGGTCGCCAACTTTGTGGGTTTTGCACTTCCGAACCTCGGCAACAACGTCAATACCGAAGTTTTCGAAGAACGCACGATGGTCCGCAAGCTGAACGAGCTCGCCTGCGAATGGTTCGAGCAACAGCTCACGTTAAGCCCCAAAGCGTTGGAGTATTTGAACAAGCGTCATGTTTCACCCGAGACGCGCAAACAGTTCCACATCGGCTACGCACCAACAGGGCGAGAAGGCTTAATCGGCTACGCCGCCCGCAACGGGTTTTCGCCGCGTGATTGCGTCAAGGCAGGGCTTGCCGTCGAAAAAGAAAATGGCGGTATCGCAGACAAGTTCCGCGATCGCTTGATGATTGCCATCCAGAACCTCTCGGGAGTCGTCGTCGCGTTTGGCGGTCGAGACTTAAGCGACCCCGCATCGCACAACGGAATAAAGCTTGCCAAGTATATGAACAGCCCGGAGACCGCCCTTTACAGCAAGCGCGATATTCTCTTCGGACTGAACCACAGCCGAAACGCCATCATGAAGGAGAATGCGGTCATTATCGTCGAAGGATATTTTGACCTCATTAGCCTATACCAAAGTGGCGTGCAGAATGTCGTTGCCGCTTCGGGAACGGCGCTTACCGAGAATCACGCAAGCATTCTCGCCCGCTATGCGAAAACGGCTTACCTTGTCTTTGACGGTGATGCAGCCGGGCAAAACGCCACGCGCCGCAGTCTCGAAATTGTGCTCCCCAAGGGGCTCACGCCAAAAGTCTTTGCCCTCTCTCGCCCGGACGGCACCAAAATCGACCCGGACAACTTCGTAAACGAGCAAGGTCCGGATGCTTTTAGACAAGCTCTCCGCTATGCCGAAGACTGGCTCAGTTATCTCGGTCGTTCGATGCCGAACCAAAGTCCCGAAGACCGCGCGGCATTCATTACGCAAGCGAAGACGCTCATCAAAAGCATCGAGAATCCGGAACTCCGCAATCAGTATTTGAAACTCGTTTCCGAGCGTTACGGCACCACGCGTTCTCTCGCCGGAATCAAGGTTTCGCACCCGAAGCATTCCGAAAAGCCGAACACAGCCGAAGCCCCGAGCCAGCCCGCAGCACCGCAAGTGAGTGTCCCGTGGGAACTTTTGTCGCCGATTGAAGTGCGCTTTGCAAATTTGCTTTTTAGGAACCCCACGCTTCTCGACCGCGCCGCAGAATACTTCGACATGGACTTTGCCGCCAGCGGAATCCAGATTTTTGATTCTCCGCTCATCGATGAATTTATCCAGTCGATTCTCGCGCAATATGCAGAAACGGGCGCGTTCTCGCCGAGAACCTTGTACGAATCGCTTTCGCCGCAATTGCAGCTTTTCTTGGAACAGCTCCCCGACGAAACATGGAAAACGCCGAACGAGATTCTGGAATTTTACGACACGATGGCCGTGCTCACGCTCCGCCTCTGCGACCGCTACAAAAAACTCATCCCGCTTGATTCCGAAGCAGGCATGCGTCTCCGCATGCAACTGAACAAATACACGCAAGGCATCCAGACGATTTCCAAGAAACGCAAGATTTCGGCCATTACGCCGGATGTTTTTGCCGAGCAAATTATCCAAAGCAAAGCCCCCCTCATTGATCTTTATACATCAATTAGCAATTTGTCATCGGGCGCCGCGCAATTCAACAACGCGCAATCCAATACCGCGCAGTTCGCAATCCCGCAAGCCATGACCGCCGCGCAGCAGGCCCCTACACCACCCGCAATGCAGCCAAGTTCGCCGCAGCACGCAGCACCCGCCGTGCAGCCCGCACAGTTCGCACAGTTCGCACAACCCGAAATGCCCCCGGAGATGGAAGCCCCGCCTCCATTCGCCGACAACGAGCAATTTGCATCCAGCGAACCTCCCGAAGAAGCACCTTACGATCCGAACGAAGAACCTTACGTCCCTGATGATGAGCCCTACGTTCCGGACGATGATTTCGGAGCCATGGACGATTTCGGCTAAGCCCACAAGATTTTAAAATTAAAGAGGAAATATGTTATCCATCAAGAACCTTAAAGCAAGTATCGAAGACGGCACCCAAATCCTGAAAGGGATCAATCTCGAGGTCAAGCCGGGAGAAGTCCACGCCATCATGGGCCCGAATGGTTCCGGCAAAAGCACGCTCTCCAAAGTGATTGCAGGTCACCCCGCTTACCATGTCGATGGCGGTTCCGTAGAACTCGACGGCAAGAACTTGCTCGAGATGGAAATCAACGAACGCGCCAATTCCGGTCTCTTTATCAGCACGCAGTACCCGACCGAAATTCCGGGCGTAAACAACGTCGAATTCTTGAAGATGGCGCTCAACAGCAAGCGCGCTTTCCTCGGCCAGCCCGAAATGAGCGA
>CAMJNF010000152.1 GCA_946407235.1 uncultured Fibrobacter sp.
TTCCTCGAAGAACGATACTGCCTAAATTCATCCAAACGGCCCGGATACTCAGCCAACTTGGGGAAAAATGTTGTCAACAACGAATCTGGCAGCACATAAACACCCTCTTTGCGGTACGCATCAGCGATAGGAATATCGGGCAACGTATTATAAGCGAGACTCATACCTCCATAAAGTTCTTCATCATTTATTTTGTCATAAAAAACTTTGCCATATTTATCAATTTTGACTGTACTATCGATTATCGAGAACTGCCACTTATAAGCATACGTTGTACGCTTCAAAGTATTAGCCCACAGCCTTTCCGCTTCGGCAACTCTGTTCAAACTGTCTAAATAGGGTTGGTACGTATAAGGATCGATGGGTACGTAATTTTCGTCATCAAACGGTGCGTACTTTATGGAATCTTCAAGACATTGATTTTCATACAGTGCCGTATAATCATTCAAGACATCATACCATGCTTGACCTTCTGGGACAAAAGATGCGCAAACCAATTCCAAGTCTTCGTGGCTGCAACCATCTCCAAAATCCCAAAAGAGACCGTTTGCATCGCTGCAAGTCTTTTTAAATTGATTCAACTTTTCGGCACAAGAAACGCCATATCCCCAGAAGCTATTCGACATTTTCCTTGAGCCCATGGTACTTATCACGACAGGAGTTTCATCAACATAGACAATTCTGGTAGCTTCGATCGCTTCGTTACGATGTGTATTGAAATAGTCCCTATCGGCATCCCCTTCAGAACATTTATTATTCCGATCGTATCGGATATAGCAATCGTGATCATATTCATCATACGATGTTGCGCGCAACACGCCATTTTTTTCTAAACCGTTCTCTTTCGAAAAAGTCACAACGTCACAGACTTTACGTCCATCCTTGCTTGGATAACTATATACACGACTAGTCTTTACACTCGTAGTAATCGTATTGATATAATCATAGTAGAACCTATTTAAGTCAGAGGCCATAGACACTTTCAAAGAATCAAACATTCGTTCTAATGAATCGGCCATCGATGGATCCGCCAAAGAAATGAGCGACCTTGCCAAAATAGCTTTCTGCTCATCCGTCAGATTCGCTACAGAACTCGGTTCGGTAGTCGCACCCGTAACATCAGGTGTAAATTCCTCATTCGAGCATGACACTAAGAGAGCGGCAATTCCACTCATGATTATTTTATTTACAATTTTCATATCACTCCTCCTTCCCTTTTGTTAAAGGGAATAATTGTAAATTTAATCGATAAACTTTATCGTATTCATTTTCTTTTGCCGCCATGGCAACGACCTGCTGCCGGAGCGATTCAATTTTTTCAACAAGCCACTGATACGTGCTTTCGGAGATGCCAAGCGTTACACCCGTAATGTGGCGTTTTTCGGGCGGAACATCGTCAATGGCATCAACCGCAAATTTCGACATCTGGCGGTTCATGGATCGCAAGGCCAATGGAATTGCCTCAGAAGATCCCGTCACCACTTTTTCAGTCTGCTCGTAAGCATCCTCGCCAACTTTCTTTAAAAGATCTGCATGTAGCATAAAATCCAACGAATGACGAACTTCGGCAGCACTCACCACGGGGTAGCAACGACGTGCAAGTTCAAGCGGTTTTGCACCCGGCAGAATCGGAGCAAGTTCACGCATCACGGGATTCACCCACGATTCAAAATACTTGAATGCTTCGGCATCAATCACCCGCATGTGATTTTCCTTTGCGATTTTCTGCATTTCGCTAAACGCCTGCATTTTCTTTTCGTCTGTTTGCGCATCACCAAAATGCACCATCGCACGGAAATAATCGCGATCAACACCTTCGAGCTCCATCGCCGCAGCGACTCGCTCGATACCATTTTTGCTCAGGCGGCTTTTGCCATTGCAAACAAGTTGGATGTAATTGGACGAGGTAAACCCTGCCAAATGTGAAAATTCACGCCAAGAGAATACGGAAGTGCGTTTGCGTTCTTCGTAGTAATCGAGCATGAACTTTCGATAGTCTTGATATTCGGTTATCGGTTTCATACCTATAAAATAATTTCATACAAGCGCATCCGCAATAGATTTCACTACACAAAATCAATTATTTTAACAAAAATTTAAAGATTTCCTGATTTTTATAAAATTTTTGTTTCTATATAACACGTGCCGTATTATAACGGGAGCGAAATCGAAAGCGACAAAGGCCCAAACAACAAAGGGCCGATATCAGCATACAAAATCTATTTATTTTTTTCTAAGATGTTCAGCGCTTTCTCGATGATGTCCGGCGAAAGCTTGAAAATATCGCTGAGAGTTTTAACGCGGTCGGCTGGTGCAATTTTCGTCATTTGGGAGCCCGTTGCATTGCGCACGACGAGGTTCCCCTTTTGGTAGTAATACTGCACGCCCTTTTCGCGGTCGAGGCGGTTTAAGACCGGGTACGTCATCATTTCACGATAAAAGCTTTCGTTCCAATGGTGCTTGAATTCTTCGACAGAGACTCCTTCGACGGGGTATTCGAAACGAAGTTTCATCGGGGCGCCCGCACCACCGGTCCAGAGTTCCATGGATTCGAGTGTCGGACGCACAAGACGAACGCAGTTCGGGGAAAGCGGGAAAAAGGCTTCGCCGGTGCCCAAAGGCTGCGGAAGCGGCATCGGGAGCGGGTCAAAAATCAGGTAACCAGGATCTAGTAAGAATTCGGAATTAGGAGTTAGGAATGAGGAATTAGATGTTTGAAGATCGGAATTAGGATTTGGGAATGAGGAATTAGATGTTTGAAGATCGGAATTAGGATTGAGGAGTGAGGAATTAGATGTTTGAAGATCGGAATTAGGATTTAGGAATGAGGAATTAATTCCGAATTCCGAATTCCGAACTCCTAATTGGTCTGGGTCGGGCAAGATGAGGGCGCAGTGGATGTTTCTTTCTTTGCGTTTATGCCCCATGACAAGGCGCGGTTTAAAGCCCATGTCTGTAAGCGTCTGGTAGAGATGCCACGTCATACTGAAACATGTGCCGCCGCCCATCCAGGAATCGATATCGTTCTGGTCGCTATCGTCGAGTTTGCGCGCGCCGGTGGCGCTCCCCGTCTGTTCCAGACGGATGATTTTCGTCAAATTCTCGTAGGTGATGTTCGAGATTTGATTGCAGAGGTCCACGACCTTTTTCATGTTTTCGGGAGTCATCAAGATTCCTTCAAATTAACGGTGTATGGCGCCCCCGGCACAGAGGCCGGGGTGACAAGATCAATCAAAATCTGTGGGGATGCCTCCGAGCATGCCGCAGATTTCAGGCCCGATAATGCCCTCTTGGATGGCAATCGACAGCAGACGCTGTTCCAGTTCTTGCGGCGGGAAACGGAGCCCGTTACCTAGAGTCGCGGTCTCTTGCACAAGAAGTTCCGCAAGCGCGGCATGCAATGCCAGAGATGTGTCGATGTACTTGAGATGCGTCGGCTCTTCGAGAATAAAATTCAAAGGCCCCTTAGCATTGAGCACTTTTTCGGCGGGAATCGCCGCTCCATACTCATCCTCGACGCCCATATTCGCAAGCACAGCACGTGTCGAAAGGAGCGATTTTTGCAACTCGGAAGCAGCCAAGGCGTCTTTTACACCCGTTGCAGTCACCACAAAATCGGCATTTTCAATCAACGCAGAAACAGCCGGATAATCATGGCAATCGACAACATTGACACCATTTTGCTCTAAAACCGCAGAAAAATCCCCCGCTGGCATGGAATTCGCGCACATTTCGGACTGCGCGGACTCGGACTGCGCACGTTTCAGGTCCGTCACCACGGAAACAGCACAACCACGACGCACGCCCTGGAGCGCAATACCGGAACCAACTTTTCCACTTCCAAAAACAACCAACTTTTTGCCTTCGAAACCGGCACTGGGCACATTTTCGCCATATCCAAGCTTTTCGAGCGCCCTAAAATAACCATCCCCCGTGCCTAAAGACGTTTCAATCCGCTTGACAATCCCGCTATCGGCAACGTAGACCGGCTTTTTTGCATTTTTGTAGTACTGCACCCCCGAACGCGTGAGTTCCACAAAGCCCACTTTCGGGTGGAGTCCCGCAAAAGGGCCCGCACAGTCGAGAACCAAGTCCACAAATTCTCCGCGATTTTCCGCTTCGAGCATTTCTGCGGGCGTCACGACAGGAATGCCCCAATCTTTCAGGAATTCGACAACTTCAGGGTCGTTCATCCCCGAAAATCCGACCAAAAGGGTCGCCCCACCAGCCAAAAGCGCACGATACTCGGTCATCGTATTGCGGTAAATCGGGGTCGCCACGAGCACGCGAAGACCATCAAACGGGCGTGTTTCGCTCCATTCGGCTTCGAGAGCGGCAAGTGCGGGATACTCGTTTTTTTCGTAAACTTCATCCAAAACGGAGGAGAGAATCGACTGTAAATCCATGTGGACAAATGTAGAATATTAGAAGTTAGTTGGTAGAATTTAGAACTTAGTTGGCTGAACTTAGAACTTAGTTACAAGCTCAAGTTGAGGATGACAACCAGTGTTTTGTAAGTTACAACATTCTACAACAAAAATAAAAGTTACATGTTCTATTCCAATAATCTGGATGTAAATTAGAATTGCATTATATGCACAATAAATTTTTATATAAGGTGTGGATATGAACTATAAAAAAATTTCTATTGCCTCTGTTACAGTTGGAATGTTAGCCGCAGGCTCTGCATTCGCCCAAACTGCCGAAATCGGTACATGGGCAGGTTTCCGCAAGGCGGCAACGTCATTCACTTTCGATGACAACGCTCCTAACCATGTGACTCACGCCGCCCCGGCATTCGACGAGTACGGCTACAAGGCAACCTTCAACCTAGTTTACAACTGGAATCCCGACTGGAGCGGTTTCCAGAAGATGGCTGACAACGGCCATGAAATTGCAAGCCACAGCAATACCCACGGGCAAAACATGAGTGGCGAAGAAGCTTCTTCAAAGAAGAACATCGAAGGCAAAATCAAGCAGAAATACGGAACCATCACTGTCGCCTATCCGAACTGCAACGTTCCTGGCATGGACGCCTTGAAAGCAAACTACATCGCAGGTCGTATTTGCGGTAACGGTCAGGAAGTCATGGGCAAGGATGGTCCGAGCGATTGGTTCAGAGTTCCGGCTCACATGACAGGTAGCACAGGTTCTTTCAACAACACGAACGCATTTACCGGCGCCATGCAGCAAGCCATTCAAAAAGGTGGCTGGGTCATGTTCCTCACGCATGGTTTCTCCAATGCAGGTAACAACGGCAACGCCAACTATTCTCCGACGGACCTCAATGCAATCAAGGGCGCACTCAAGTGGGCTAGCGAAAGAGATGGAGACCTTTGGGTAACCACGTTCCGCAGCGCAACCATGTATATCAAGGAACGCAAGGCTTCTAAGATCGAAGCATCCACCAGCGGCAACACCATTACGGTAAAACTCACTCACAACATCGCTGACAATATTTCCAAGTTCGACTATCCGCTTTCTGTCCGCGTAAAGAGCGACTGGAAGAAGGTCGAAGTGAAACAGGGTGATGCTACGCTCGAATCCAAGGTCGACGGCGGCTACATTTACTTCGATGCAGTCCCGAACGGCGGCGACATTCTCGTAAAGAACGCCGATGCAGCTCCGGAATCTTCTAGCAGTGCAGAACCGCCTGCAAGCTCCAGCTCTAGCGAAATTGCAGGATCTTCTTCGAGCGAAACCGCTTTGCCAGTTCAAGTCATTGACGACCGCCACATCGCAGCATACGTGGATGCAAGCGGCTATATTACCGTTCAGAACGCTCAGGGATTGAACATCACAGTGTTCAACAGCCTCGGTAACGTTGTCCGCAGCACCAAGGGCATTGGTTGCGAACAGAAGGTCTTCTCTGGCGCAAAGGGCATGTACGTCGTGAAAATCGGCAACAGAGCTTGGACACTGAAAATCAAGTAGTTCAAAAACATTTGTGGTTTAGGGAAAGCCCGCTCCAAATTGGAGCGGGCTTCTTGTTTTTAGAGGGTCAAAATGAAAAACTCCCGCTCTCACGAGCGGGAGCCTACTTTATTTCAGGAGATATGGGATTATATTATTACCATCCTAAATTGAGTCCATCACATTTTTCTGGAGGACAATACACTTTAGGAATTCTCATTTCAGGCACAACATCGGACCTGCAATTACTGATAACATACGATGCGTATTTTTCCCAACGGGAGATTCTTATGGGATTCTCATGCAAACTAGGCAAAGTACACCTTAATTCGGGCTGACGTTGGGTATCAATACCCTTCGCCGACTTAAAAACAGTACCACCATCAGCAATACAATCCTCAACAAATTGGTTTAACACAAGAGAATCTCTACTACTGTAATCCAAATCGATTTTTCCATAAGCCTCGTGTTCATAAGCAGTAAGATACTCCGGGAACTCAAATACACTATCATTTGACGTAAACCATTTACTTTCATTCCAACAATAGAGAGATTTTATCAAATGCCAGCCGTCACCCATTTTAACAGCACTTTCAGAAGAATGAATCGGTCCATACGTTACACCATTTTCATCCTGCATTGAATAAACATCTCGATAGTACGAATAAGACTCAGTTAAATACTCATAGTGCATCCAGCCCTCTGCTGTTTCATACGAAGTATTAAGAGTATCAACAGCAATTATGTCGTTCATCGCTCTATTATAAGCATCATCGCCTTCAAGCACTTGAGTAGAAGTAATTTCTTGATTTCCACCTTCATTTAATTTGCGAGATACAATTACAGTAGTAGCAAC
>CAMJNF010000153.1 GCA_946407235.1 uncultured Fibrobacter sp.
ATCTTAACAATGTTTATAGCGCCGCACCCGAAGTGAAGGGGGATGCTGTTGGGGGAATTATCGGTTATACACGAAACATGAGACAAGAGGAAACCGTGTTTTATGATGGAACGCTTGCCAATATCGCTCCTTTCGGTGTGGCATGCGACACGACCGCTCTTGCGGGCATCAAGAAAACGACTGCGGAACTGCAGAGCGATACGATGGTAACCTTCTTCAATACCTCAGGTGGGACGGAGGACGATCGGAAAATATGGACGCGTCGCGGCGAGTACCCTGTACTTGTATCCGATGGGCTCTACAAGAACGATTCGCTTTTCTTTGGTCAAGACAAGTACGAGATGCCAGCGGCCCGCCTTGAAGGGGATACACTGCACTACACGATTTCTACGGCGGGAGAACTCAAGACGTTCCTGCAGCAAGGGCGCACTTTCGATAGTAAAAAATTCTATGTCGAGCTCGCGAAGGACATTGTCATGGGAAAAGATCCTAATTACCTTATGAATCGGATAATGTCGATTGATACGAGTGGGGCGTGCTTTAACATGGTTTTTGACGGTAAGGGTCATACCATATACGGGCTCAACTTGACGACGGCGATGTTCTTTTGCTTGGATACTAGCGCGGTCGTTCAGAACTTGACGATTGCCAACAGCCGTTTCGCGAATGACAAGGGATTGCCTGCTGCGTCTGTCGCTATCGAGAATAGTGGAACCATCAAGAATGTGACGGTGCAAAAAAGCTTTGTGAGAGGCGGGTTCCGGACTGGCGGAATTGTGGCGTACAATTACCATATTTTCCCCGGGACGCTTATGGATGTGAAAAACGAGAATACGAGCGTCATGGGGGGAATCGGTGGAGGTATTGCCGGAGAATCTACGGGGCCGATTTTGAATGCGAGCAATTCTGGGCGTGTGGAAGCTGGAAGGGCTGGAGGCATTGTAGGGAATACGTATGATTCCGGGAAAAAAACGAATATCGTTAAGGGGTGTTCCAATACAGGGTTTGTCTATGCTTCTGGTTATAGCTGGACAGAGGCCGGAGGTATTGTGGCGGGCGGTTCAAGAATGGTTCTTCGTAATAATCGGAATACGGGCGTGGTTCAGGCGAGCTCGAAAAACGTAGCTGACTATAAAAGTGTGGCTCTCGCCGGTGGTATTGCAGGATATTTAAACGTGGTGGATTCCCTTTCGGATGTGGGCAACTGGGGGCCTGTCCATGGCTTGTCTGCGGATACGGTCTATGCAGGCGGATTGGTGGGTTATATGCGTGGAGCGGATTCTAGCCGGTCGGCTATTACGGAGTCGTACAATTATGGCCCTGTGAATGTGAAAGCGACAGTATCGTTTTCTGTGGCGGGAGGCCTTGTCGGGAAACTCCAGGGGACTAATGTCAAGAATAGCTATAACAGGGCGATGGTCAAAAATAATGATGCTTCGGCCATGAGTTATGCGGGTGGAATCGCGGCGTTGACGGAGGGGTTGTCGCTTACGATGAGTTACTCCTATACGGAAACGTTGTCCGGGAAAAATATCGGTGCAATCCTCTATAGTTATGATGGACAAAATAACATTTTGGATGGACTCTACTATGGTGACGGTGTAAAAGCCCCTGTGGTTGCAAGCGCTTCTTCGCATAGCTCAAACAAGTCGCAGAATATCACGGCGACTACTTTCGAGAAGTTGAAGACGGAACATGATTACCTTACTGATGCGTCATGGGTGTTCGGGAATTGTCTCCCGAGGATGAAATCGGACACGACTTCGGGATGCGCGGTGAATACGGTTGCCGATCCTGATAATGTTTATGTATTATCGTACCCGTTGGGATTCACGGAAGATGTTGTCTATGCGGGAGCTGGTAGCCATGGCGGTGATATTGTTCCAGTGAAGATGAAGCCTGCGGTGATGTCGTTACGGGTAGATGTGGATTCGCGCCTTGTAACCATTTCTGGCTTGGCGGAAAATCGCCTTGTTGCTGTGCTCGATATGCAGGGGAGGGTCGTGGCGACTGCTCGTGCCCACGGCGCTTCTGTTGGATTGACAGTACCGCGCGCAGGCCGCTACATTGTACGCAGCGGCGCGCAAGCACGCCTTATCACCGTCCGGTAATTGAAAATTACTTTATAAAAAGCAGCCCGTCGATTCTGAGCGATTGTCCGGTTTTGGACCATTGCTCTGTACGCAATTCCCTTATCCCTATTATAGCACTGTCCGTTTCGATGATGTTTAGGGAATCAATCTGGAGTTCCTGTTTGGTGATGCGGAAATCGTAAGTGGAATGTATTGAAGTGTCCTTGTCGTCTGTAATGGAAATCAAGAACGATAGCGTGTCACCATTGTATTTAAAATCGTCGTTATCGAAATTAAGATCTATGAAAAAGGCTTGTTTTACGCCTTTGGGAATTTTAAGCGAGTTTTTGTTGGTATTGTTTATGTTCGCTTTGAAGGTTTCGAATTTTTCGGTCGTGTCGGGGACGGTGGCGCTGAATTCAGGTTCATCGAACAGGGAAATCTTCTCGGAAAAATATGGTGCCAAATATTCGTTGTCAAGCTTTTGGATTCGCAAGAATATGTTTTTGGCGTCTTTGTTGTCGCTTTTTTTAAGTGCTTCAATAAATTTTTTCTCGTCTTCTTCGCTTAGCGGGAACTTGCTGTAACCTTGCTCGATAAGTGTTTTTTCGATACTGTTGGCCCATATGTGGCGGGTGATTTTGGGGGCGCTTAAGGGGGAGTCCGTGCAAATCAAGAACAGTACGCAGAAAGTCAGGGCGATGTATCGGAATTTGAGATTGATTTTGTTGATGAGCCAAATGGCGATAACGGCGTAGAAGTAAATGTTAATGGCGATGATGTAAAAGAACTCTTCGTCGATATCGCTATTAAGCAGCATGATAATGATGTCGACTGTCATTAAAATGACAAGGGGAATGCAGGCGGCGGGGAATATTTTTAAAAGCCGTTTTTCGAGTGTATTGTTTGGAGCGAGGTGCGCTGGGTACATCACGGTGACAAGCACAAGCATGTAAACCATGAATCCTGAAACAAAGGCTGAAACCACACCTTCGGGCATGTTCCACAGCGCAATGAACTTGATGGTATAGGCGTAAAAGAGGATAATGCCAATTGCAAGTACTGGAATAAAGAGGAACCGGATTGTACTTGTTGCGAATTTGTTCAAAGATGGGGTTTCTTCAAGGCATTCGTCAATGGATGGAATCCCTGTAAAATATAATATGGGAAGCACTGTGCAGGAGCAGAAGAGGAAAATGTAAAAGTAAACATTCTCGCTGAAATCCGCGTCGAAAAGGCCTGCAAACCCAAATACTAGACCTTCAATGGCGCCGAGCAGAATTGCGGAGATGAGGACTGCGATTATTAGGGCCTTGATGTTTTTTTGCAGAAAATTCCAAAATCCGTTCTCGTCTTTTTGTTTCCAGAACGGGGCGAAGAAAATGCTGAAAATGGCTACTATGTAAATGAGTATGATGGTGCTTGTGAAGTAAAAAAGATTCTGATCGGTTTCAGCAAATAGGAAAGAAACTAATGTGATCGAGATGGCTAGCCATGCACTGCTGGTGATGATTTGTGGATTATGGCTTGTGCTTTTATTTGATTCCCGGAAAAGTGCTGTGGCGATAGCGATGAGCATCGCAGCGACAGGGTAGATGCCTAACCATAAGAATGGCTTGGTGGCGTCATTGGAAAGGGTCGGCCCCAATTCGTAAATCATGGCGAATGCGCAGAACGTAAAAAACGCCATCGCCACTGCAAGCGGAAACCGCTTGAACGCCGT
Organism: uncultured Fibrobacter sp.; assembly: GCA_946407235.1. Taxonomy (GTDB): domain Bacteria; phylum Fibrobacterota; class Fibrobacteria; order Fibrobacterales; family Fibrobacteraceae; genus Fibrobacter. Next base: position 3,796 of record CAMJNF010000153.1, read on the forward strand.
CGAGATTTGACTCGGGTATTTCTTGATTGCTGTAAAGTCCATAATTTACTCCAGGAAGAGGAATCCGTGGATGTTGAAATAGCTCTCTTTATTGTTGTCGTTTATGATATTGATGTCCAGGCTTTCGACTCCAATTTTTGCTCCTTCGGTTTCAAGGATGCGTACATTTTTTTGCTCCAATGCTTCTTTTGTTATAAAAAACTTGAAAGTCTTGTCGAGCTTTTGGGGCTTGATTTGGAAAAAGAGCGTGTCATTGCGGAATTCGTAATCTTCTTGATGGAAGGTCTTGTAAAAGTAAGAGACTTTGGATACGTTTTGAGGAATGTCAAAATAGTTGTCTTTGGACTCACGAATGTATTTTTTGAGGATGGAAACGCGATTGCTGCTATTGTTAGAATCATAGTTGATATCATAGCGGTTTTTGATGGTAATGAATTGACCAAAATCCTTGTCACTGAGTCTGAGTTGTCGTAATCGCGAGAGAACTACTTCCGTTTGGGGCGTGTTCTTGGCCTTTAATTGGTCGACGAATTTTTGAGCGTCTTCCTTGCTGAGCGGGTACTCGGTGTAGCCCTGCTCGACAAGAGCACTCTTGATACTCTCCATCCAGACGCGGTGTGTGACATTAAGGGCGCTCAGGGGACCGTTCGTGAGGATGAAGAACATGCTGCAAAAAACGATGGCGATGTATCTGGATTTGCACTTGATTTTGTCTATGAGTAAAATGGCGATGATGATGTAATAGAAAATGTTGACGGCTGCAATGTAATAGCGGTCTTCTGAAATCCCGTAATCGGAGATTCTGCGTATAATGCCGACGGACATCAAAATGACGAGGGGGATGCAGGCGGCGGGGAGAATTTTCAGGAGTTTCTTTTCAAAGGATGGCTTGGGGTTGATGCGTTCGGGGAGCGTCAGCGTGACTCGTAGAAGCATGAGCATCATGGATGCCGAAACGAGGTAGGAAACCATTCCTTTGGGCATTTCCCACTGGATGATGATTTTTGCGATGTAGGCGTAAAGAAGAATGATGTAGAGCGAAAGTATCGGCAAGAACAGGAACTTGTTCATGCTGACTTGGAATTTGTTCAAAGCAGGTGATTCTTGCAGGCATTCATCAATGGAGGGAATGCCAGAGAAAAATAGGATGGGGAGTATGGTGCATGAACAGATAATCGCCGAGTAGGCAAAAGGTCTTCCTGAGATTTTGATGTCGAAAAGGTTGAAGAATCCGAATAGGAGCCCATCAATTGCGGCGATTAGGACCACTGAAATGGCGGTAGCGACGACAGCAGCTTTTGCATTGTTCATCAAGAATACCCAGAATCCGTTTTCGTCTTTTTGTTTGAAGAACGGGGCGATGAAAATGCTTAAAAATACGGTTGTATAGATAAATTTTAATGTTGCCCAGACGTAAGCGTTTTCGATATAGGTATCGGATTGAACACGGTAAAAGGCTAGTGCGATGGAAATGGCGAACCATGAGGTCCCGGCGATAACTTGGGGAATCGCACTGAATTTTTTTCGGGATTCCTGGACTAGCGAAATCGTGAGGGCTATCATCGTGGCTGCAATCGGATAAATGGACAGCCAATAAAGTAATTTGCTATTGGTTAGTGAAAAAAAGGCCTTGCATTCATAAATGCCGATGAATGCGATGGTCGTAAAAATGGCAAACGCCACTGCGAGCGGAAACCGCTTGAACGCCGTCGAGATTTGACTCGGGTATTTCTTGATTGCTGTAAAGTCCATCTTCTCCTCTCCAATAGGTATTAGGTTACAGGTTATAGGTGTTAGGATCAGTATCATGCACTTTGTGCATCTATTATAAGGCGGGTTTGCCGCGATTAATTTCCTAAAGCTTAACCCCTAAAACATCTTTCGTCTTTGGTCTGTAGCCCGCCGCGGCGGGCGTTCTTTCGTCTAAATTTTCCCTTCCCGTTCTTTTCGCTCTTTCTTCATTTGCTTCAACTGCGCGAGGCGTTCGCCGAGAGCTTTTTCGCGCCCGTAGGGCTTGGGTTCGTAAATCGTCGTGCCGACAAGTTGCGTGGGCAAGTGCTCCTGTGCAGAATATCCGCCCGGACTGTCGTGGTCGTACTCGTAGCCGTTCCCGTAGCCGAGCTGTTTGCCGACGCGGGTCACGGAATTGCGGTAGGCGCGCGGCACAGGGAGCGTTCCTGTTTGCTTCACGATGGCATCGGCCTTCATGCCCGCTAGTTCGAGGCTGTTGCTCTTGGGCGCGAGTGCCAAATAAACGGCGAGCTCGTCGAGTGCTATCAAGCCTTCGGGGATTCCCATGAAGTCGTACGCTTCGCGGGCAGATGTCGCAAGCAGTAGCGCGTTCGGGTCTGCAAGACCAATGTCTTCCATGCTCATGCGCATGAGTCGGCGCAAAATGAATCGCGGGTCTTCGCCGCCTTGCAACATGCGGTGCATCCAGTAAAGGGCTGCGTCCGGGTCGGAACCGCGCACGGACTTGTGCAACGCCGAAATCAGGTTGTAATGTTCTTCGCCGCTCTTGTCGTAGCGCAGAGGCTTCTTGTACTGGAATTCTTCGAGCAGCTTTTCGTCGATAACTTTGTTTTCGCCGAGGTTCTTGCCAATCCATTCGAGCTGGTTCAGCAAGAATCTTGCATCGCCTTCGGATTGCGCAATGAGTTTATCGACAACGGCGTCGTCGACTTCCACATCCTTGAGCTGGAGGCCGCGTGGATGGTCTCGCAATGCGCTGAAAATGAGCGTCCGCAAGTCCTCTTTGCTTAAGGGTGCGAACAAAATTAGCTGGCAGCGGCTGAGCAATGCCCCGTTCACTTCGAATCCCGGATTCTCCGTGGTCGCTCCGATGAGCGTCACCGTGCCGTCTTCCACGGCACCGAGGAGCGCGTCTTGCTGCCCCTTGTTAAAGCGGTGGATTTCGTCGAT
>CAMJNF010000154.1 GCA_946407235.1 uncultured Fibrobacter sp.
TTCTTTATGGACTATTTTTGGTGTACATGCTTCGGTTTACACAAGAAATATCTCTCGCTCTGCGCTCTATCGCTAATGAAGAAGAGTCGCATGAAATGTCAAAGAAGGCTAGGGAGCAATTTGAATTCCTCGGAATCAGGTTGGTTCCCCGTCGTGAAGTCACGTACCCAATCTTCGACAAGTACCCGCCAAAGGACGGGGATGAGCTTGTATCGAGGGTCGAGGACATGTGGGCGCAGCCATACAGGGAATTCCAGTATGCGGCTTGTGACTACCTGTTCCGTCATCGCGTGCTTCTCGGTGGCCAGCATTTGAGTTTTTTGAAAAAACTTATCAAGACTAGAGCTTGGCGTGATACGGTCGATACCCTGGCCTCTTGCGTTTTGGGGGACCTTGCGCTTCGCCTGCCTGCATTACGTACAAAGATTGCTTCATGGATCCGTGACCCGAACATTTGGGTCCGCCGTAGTGCGATTATCTTCCAGGTGCAATACAAGGACCGTACCGACTGGCCGCTTTTGCGTCAGTTCTGCTTGACTTGCGCTAAGGACGATGACTACTACATCCGCAATGGCATTGGTCGTGCACTTTCGGAATACGCACGAATTAATCCGACTGAAGTACGCCGCTTTGTCCAAGATAACGCTTTTGCAGAACAAACTGCTCAGGAAATCTTGCGCCTCATTTAAGTGAGACGTTGGCGGGCTGCGAAATCTGCAATGAGAATTGCGCGAAGCCTCGGCTTTTAAAGACTCTCGAAAGAGGGTCTTTTTTTATTTGCCTTTCTTTTCGGATTTCGCTTTTTCTTTTAGTGGAAAGCTGAACTTACCTTGAAGAACACAGCCTTTAGCTCCGGGGTCGCATTCTTGTTTCCGCTTCTCACAGAACGTTTCGTTGAGGTATTTGCATTCCCAGCTCATAAGAATCTCCTTCTTGAAAGAGGTGGTTGTGCTTGTGGCACTTTATTAATCTAAACAAAAAGCTGTGAAATGCGCCTATAATTTTGAGCTGAATATGGTTTATGAAAAATTGCAACGCTCGTTGGAGATGCCGCGACACTCGCCTTAGTCAAAGTTTAAGTTTCTGCGATATGGTGTAAATCCGGCGTTTTTGATGAATGCTTCGGCTTGCTCGATGGTCGTGAGCCCGTGATTCTTAAGCACGTTCTCTTCGATGACGATGCTGTTGATGTCATCGGCGCCGGCGTGCAGCCCGAGTTCTCCGAGCGAAAGACCCATGCCGAGGAGTGAAACTTCGATATGCGGGATGTTGTCGAGGTACAGACGGCTAAGCGCGAGCAGCTTGAGGTATTCATCGCCACGGACATGGCGGATCGGGAATTTGTCGGTCTGCGGCTGGAATGTCCAGACAACAAAGCTCTTGAAACCGCCTGCGATATCCTGCGTTTTGCGCACGTATTCGAGATGCTCGATGACTTCTTCGGCGGTTTCGACGCTGCCAATGACGATGTTTGCGCTGCCGGGGAGGCCTTTCTTGTGGCTGGCCGCAAGCGTGTCGCACCACTGTTGCGCAGGTAGCTTCTTTGGACTCAAGATTTGGCGCATGCGGTCAGAGAGAATTTCGGCGCCTGCGCCCGGAACGGAACTGAGACCCGCTTCTTTCAAAATGTCAAGCAGTTCATCGAGCGATATTCCGTTGAATTCGGCAATGCGGACAAGTTCTACCGGCGAAAAACCGCGCACCTTGACGCCTAATTCCTGCGTGAGCATTTTCAGAACATCGGTGTAATAGCTGAGTGGAATTTCCTTGTTGACGCCACCTTGCAAAAAAATCTGGTCGGCGCCTTTCGCTTTGGCCTCACACGTTTTTTGGCGAATTTCGTCTAAACTAAGAACGTATGCTTCGGGGCTGTGGGCGCTGCGGCAAAAACTGCAAAAGCTGCAAGTCACTTCACAAACGTTCGTGTAGTTCACGATGCGGAATGCGGTATAGCCCACGCGGTTCCCGGGGAGCTTGACGTGACGCACGGTGTCTGCGGCTTCGACGACTTCTGTCCACGGGACGTTTTGCAAAATTTCAAGCCCTTCTGCCGGTGTAAGGCGTTCTTGGGCGATCGCTTTTTTCAAAAGGGAATTCATTGCATTGAATAATAGCAAAGTTTTGTATTTTTAAGTTGTAAGGAGGATTCATTAGCATGTTCAAAAAAATCGTTCTTGCGGGTGCTCTCGCAGCTGTTTCGGCTTTTGCCACTTGGGACTTGTTTCCGGTTCGAGAAAACCATAAGGGCCAGGCTAAAATTGGTGCATCCTTCTCCACGTATGAATCCGAAGACCGTGATTTCGGTGCTTTCAATGTTTATGCCGGTTTGCGAAGCTCTATATACCCCGGTTGGGAAATCGCATTCAATGTTCCTTATCGCATGTTTACGCACGAAAAGGGTTACGATGCGGAAATGGATGGTGTTGGAAATATCGGTTTTTCGACACGTTATCAGTTTATCCCTTTTATGAATGCCTTTTTTGACGTGTCTCTCCCTGTTGGTGACAAGTCCTATAACGAGGATGACGATTGGAATTTCGATGTTGGTTTGCAATATTCCTCGCAATTTAACGCGTTGCTTAACTTCGGTTCTCAGCTTGGGTTTAATTTTGCAACGGAGGGAGAAAATGAAGAAGCTCCGATATTGATGAAAACGGCTGTAGAACTTGATTTTAAAATTATTCCAGAGGCATTTACTGCATACGTGGGGTTGAATTTTAATCTGTCTTTGGGGGCTTTTACAGATCATGGTTACCAATATTCCCATGATGGCGGTGGTGTCCATCTAGGACCCTATGCCGGTGTGACCTATAACTTTGAACAATTGGACATGCTTTCTGTTGATGCTTCGCTGCAATTCGGTAAATGTATCAACATGCATGATTATCCCGATAACCGTCTAATCGTTAATTTGGCTTTTTTACTCGATTTTTAGATACGCGCTTTCTTTGTTCGCATTTTACGCGTTGACTAATTATCCATGATACTGTGTTTTTGCCTTGTGACTTGGCGCACGAACGAGGATATATTACAAGTGGGTTTAGTTAGGTAGAACACTGGTGTGTTCATGCTTGGTTTTGCACAGCCACGCTGTTGTGTGGTGTATCTCCTTGCGTGTATCAAATCAGTTTGGAGGACTTATCCCATCGGGAAAAGAGTTAGGAATGATACAAAAGGAGAACAAGGTATGAAACACCTCGGTTTAAAATGTGCTGCAATGGCTCTTGCTTTTGCGGCTTCGGCTCAGGCTTTTACCCTTACGGGTAAAGTAAGCGATGAAAACGGTAAGGCTATTGATAAAGCCTCCGTAGAACTTCTTAAAAATGCTCTCAAGACAACGACCGATTCTAAGGGCGAATTCAAAATTGTCAAGGAAGAAATTTCGGACGCTATTCATGCAGCTCGTCCAATGCTTGGCTACGTGAGCGTGATGAACGGCGTACTTTCGTATTCCCAAAGCACGAAAGAACCGGTTCGCGTGCAGGTCTTTGATGCTGTCGGCACTCGTGTCTTGAACGAAACACTTCAGGGCAAGGGCACTTTAGATATGCAGTCTGTCGTGCGTTCGCAGGGCGCCTATTTTGCCCGCGTGAGTGTTGGCAGTGCACAGAGCAACTTCCGTTTCACTTCTAACGGCAATTACAAGGCTTCATTCGGTGAAGCTGTTGCTCGTGGTCTTGCGAAAGAAGGCGAAGGCGACGAACTTCGCGTGATTGCTACGGATTATGATACGTTGACAGTTGCTCTTTCTAACTTGGATACAAACGTTACGCTCAAGCTCAAAAAGACGGTCAAGCAGCCGGAATACGCTTACGGTTGGGGCCTTAAGAATGATCCGGTCCCTACGCGTGGTTGCGGCAAGGATACCAAGCTTGATTACAAGTACCGTGGTGATAAGCCTTACATTGAATTCAAGTGGAGCAAGGGCACTCGTACAGTGCGTATTGATATCCCGAAGAGCTACGACAAGAATAAACCGTACAAACTTATTTTCGGTATGCAGTGCATGGGCGGCTGGGCCGGTGGCGTGCAGGATGAAGGCTACTATGGCTTGAAACCGCTTGACAAGAACGAAACCGCAATCTTCGTTGCTCCGGAAGGTAACGGAAACCAGGCTCCGTGGGATCAGAACGATTACATTCTCTTCGACGAACTTTTGGCCATGCTCGAAGACAGCTTCTGCATTGACTCATCTCGAGTGTTCTCGACGGGCTTTAGCTATGGCTCCATGTTCAGTAACGGACTTTCCTGGAACCATCAGGATGTGCTCCGCGCTGTTGCCGTGTACGAAACTGCTGAACGCAATATTTGGCTTCCGCAGCGTAAAAATATGGGCATTGGCTGGATGGGCGTGCTCGGCCTCGATGATAACCTCTGCACTCCGGAAATGGGACGCAATGCCCGCGACATTATCTTGACGCTCAACTCCGAAGGCGGTAAGGCAAAGAACGAACGCGCCGAAGAAGCTCAGCGCAATGCCGCTCATAAGTGCTACGATTACACGACAGTCGAAGAACGTTTCCCGGTCCGTTGGTGCACGCAGTCCGGTGGCCATATCTGGGACCACAAGGATCCGGGTCAGCAAAAATCTTGGGTGCCTGAAACCACTTGGGATTTCTTCAACAAGTTCTAAAAAAATTCCTCCTCACAAAGCTCCCGGTGTCGCAGCCGGGAGTTTTTTGCATAAAAAAGCAAAATTGCAGATTTTCGAAAATGTAAAGTTATTTTTCTTTTGTTTGAATTTTATTTTTTGAAATATGAAAAAGTTCTTGAAAATTGCGCTTCTCGTTTCGTTGCCTTTTTTGCTTGTCATAGCTTTTTGCTGCTATCATGTTTGTCGTGCTATTGCTTTGGATCCGGGTTTTAACTTGTGGGGAGATGTGCCCGGAGGCGCGGAAAGTGCGCTAGACATGGTGATTTTTTCGAAGGACTTGCCGCAGGGAGTTTCATGCGGAGAATTACCGAATCATTTGAAGGCGGAAAATTTTGAGCCGAAAGAATATTTGGAAATGGGTTCTGCGGCGGATTATTTAATCAGAATGCATGATGAATCTGGAAAACGTACTGGATATGAATTGTTGCAACGATACGAAAAGGATTCTCTGGATGGGGAACTCCGTTCAATGTGGGGCGAGGGAAGTGTAATTACACAGTATTCAAAAAAAGATAGTTGTTTCCGTGTTTCAAAAGAGATTAAAGCGGAAACAGCGGATTCTGTTGTTTTTTTGAAAACGGACTTTTCCGGTGATTCTAGTTTGTATGTTGGAAAACGTAAGAATGGGGTGGTGACAGAATGTTTTGCTTGCAAGTGGCGTGATGGACATTGCGACGAGTTGATTAGCAAAAATAAAATGGAATTCGATTCCGTTTCTGGAAAACTGCTCCGTTATACGTCCAAGACGCGATTGACTTATGTCGAAGGTTCCTTGCATGAAGACGACAACTTCTATGAGGATAAAGTGTTGTTTGATAGTTTGCATCGCCCGGTTCAGTATGAATATAATGGCCATGTTTTTCGCTATGAATATTCTTCGAACGATACGGCAGACTACAAAGTGAATGTATATAGCGAATCGGGGCGAAAGGTCGGCTTTTACAAGAGAAAGCTGAAGAAAAATCAAGAAACTGTCAAACATGGAACCAATCGCTATGAAACAGAAATTAACCGCTATTATGAGAAAGAAAAATTAATTAAGGAAACTTCGGAAACAATATGGTTTTATAACTATGTGACTTTTCGGAAAAAATTGTTTGATTCCGCAGGGAACGAAGTGCTGGATTCTGCTTCCTATGAAGAGACTTTTTTCCCAGGAATGCGTTATGAACCTAATTCATTTATCGTAAAACATGAATATGATGAACACGGGAAACTCAAATCGTATGGACAATTTCAGGAGTCTTATTGGAGAGTGTTCCCGTTCTTTTTTATTCCTGTCAATTTGGAATCAAGAGCCGAAGTCGGAAGGCTTGTGTTTGATTACGATGAGGCTGGGCGCCTGAAATCGATAACAGATGCAAGCGAAGATGATAATCAGGCTTTGAGGAATCGCTTCCCGTTTGCAAAGCAACGGATTGTCTATTCGAACGAGAATCTCGAAAATTTTAAAGAATGTAAAGAATCGGATAATCCCTAAAATCATTTGGACCCCGCTTTTTTTCTATCTTTGGGCGCATGGAATTCAAGCGCTTTGAAGCTCTGATCGAGATGTTTCCGCAGGTGCAGATTTTTAGCACCGAGGGCGAAGATCTTGACCGAGTCATTACTCATTTTTTGAATCAACGTGAAAACGTCTCCACGATGTCGGAGGCGATGCAACGTAAAATCCAGCAGGCGTTGGCCCCGTTCTTCCAGCAGCGCTTTATCAGCTTGCATGATGCGGAAGCCCCGCTGGTGCGCAACTTGCTTTTGGACAAGAAGTTCTTTTTGCAGACGGACCGCTACATCGACGATATGGCGTGGCCGCTGACCGACCCGGAAAAACTTGGCGAAGCTTTGAATATTGCAGACCTTGCCGAAGGGATTCTTGACCGCAAATTGCTGAGCCTTTCGAACGGCGAATTGCGCCGAGTGCTCTTGGCCCGCATGTGGATGGAAAAGCCGGAATGGGTTTATTTCAATGACTTGTT
>CAMJNF010000155.1 GCA_946407235.1 uncultured Fibrobacter sp.
GCTTCGGCACCGAGAGGAATTTCAGGAATATGCAGGAACGGCTGACCGTATTTTTCCTGGAGGTGTTCTGCGTTTCGAACGCCAACCCAGGGCGAAACAACCAAGTTAAACTGGGCCTCGGGAATGCGCAACCAGTCCGAAACACCGTTATTTTCGGGTCCAAACAGCACGTTGACTTCAAAGCCTGCGCCGCGCAGAATACGGGCGATTTCCTGATAGTCGCCGCGCCAGTTCTGGTTGTAGTAGGGCGTTTCGAACCAAAGATTCACCAGACCCTTTTTGCGTTCGCCGCTGTAATCGCCCACAAACTGGTCAACGATAGCGTTTACGACTTCTTCATGACCGAAAAGGTTGTTACCCTTGAAACCAGCGGTATCGACAGATACAATCGGGTAACCCAAATCGCGATAGCCGCGAACCAGGCTCGAAACGTCGTCGCCGATAAGGCCGCCCACGCAACCGGTGAGAACGACATAGAGGTCGCCATCGAACACCTTGAGCGTCGATTTGATCAACTGATCCAAAGTCTTGATGCCGCCAAAAACGATGTCGTTTTCGGTAGAGTTTGCACTCGGCATGTTACCGGCACCGGCGTAAATGCTACCCTGGAAACCGTTTTCAAACGTGAGGAATGCGGTTTGCTTAAGCTGGCAACCCGGAGAGCAGTTGGCAATAGGAACTGCACCCTTAATAGCGACAACAGTATGAGATGCACCAACTGCGCAAGCGTATCGGGGGTCCGAAATAGAATTACTTTTTTTCTTTTGAATTGTAGCCATTGTTGAAAATCCCCTTGTTATGCGCTTTTCGATGCAGTTTCTTTGCTGAACTTGAGATTTCTCGGTTCCGGCAAATCCTCAAGTGCTTCCGGATGGTGCGTCAGGTAGAACGGATCATCCTGAGCAAGCCACCAGTCGGAATACGGAAGTTTCACGTTGCGTTTGAGCACCTGATTAAACTTGGTACGAGCAATCACGCCCTTCAGCATTTCGCCGATGCGGAGAATGCCCTGATAGCCCACCGGAATATGCTCGTCGCCCATGGTGAGGGTCGGGAATCCGAGATGGCCCGCGACAGAGGCGAGACCCGGATGACGAATGAGCAAGAAATCCGTCTTGGCGCGCTTCAAAAGCTGCGGAAGCTGGAAGGCGCGGGTCTTACTTACGGTATAGTGCGGAATATCACCGTAAGTTTCCACCAACTCCTTCAAGGTGTCCTGATGCTCGCCACCACCGTCGTAAACGGGGTCGTGGTGGAATACGAGTGCTGCATCGTGGCCGATTCCCAGTTCCGAAAGTACGCTGATAAGGCCGTGTGCGTATGCAGAACCCGTCATCACGATGCCATTCTTGCCCTTGAAAAATTCGCGGAGTTCGGCAAGCTTCGGAGCAATGCGCTTGTGTTCGCTTTCGATGTATTCTTCGGCTTCTTTTTCTTTGCCGACAACCTTTGCGATAGCGCGGAGCCATGCATCGGTACCCTTGATGCCGTAAGGCTGCGGAGCGTCAATCTGCGGAACACCGAAAGATTCTTCAAGTGCTGTTGCCATGTAGCCGCCCAACGTATCGCAGAAGGTAGCGGTAGCGACTGCTTCGGAGGCCTGGCGAATTTCTTCGAAAGAGGCGGTGTCCAAAAGGTAGTTTACGCGCAGCCCAAGCGGAGCAAGCATTTCGGAGAAATAGTCCGAACCCCAAAGGGCAACGATATTGAGCAAGTCATTCTGTTTCTTGGTCGGATGGCGCTCCACAATCTGGCGAAGAACGCCATGGAAAGCGACATCGAAACCCGTAGACCAGTGCTTGGAACGGAAACCTTCGCAATGCAGCGGAATGATAGGCACGCCAACCTCAGGTTCCATTTCTTCGGCAATGGAATCAATGTCTTCACCGATAATGGCAGTAGCGCAAGCCATGCCAATGAAAATCGCCTTGGGATTAAAGCGTTCCTTTGCATCGAGAATCGTTTGGCGGAGCTTTTCAGAAGCGCCGAAAACCATGTCCTTTTCTTTCAGGTTCGTGCTGATGTTCAGCGTATTCTGCAGGGGCTTTCCACGGCGGCGAAGGCCGTTATGCATCGAGAGGTTAAACTTGGAGTTTTCGCCGCTGCAACCGATAGGAGAATGGTCAATCAGGGCGCAGTCCGTAAGGTTACCCACCTGGCACTGCACAATTGCATTAGAGCACATTGTTTCTTGGTTCAGCGGAGAGCTCAATTCGCAAAGTTTGCAGCCCGAGCCCTTGCCCGCGCAGCCACCATGCTTTTTCGCACTGCGTTCGTCGTAGGCCGATTCCTTAATCAAATCGCTCGCCTTGCCGTCCCAGCCGATAATCGTACCCAGTCGATATTCGCGGTTTTCGACTGAGGTCATGTTCAAATTAATATTAGTCTTGGCCATGAACCCTCACATTAAATCTGGTAGTCTTTTTCCATCATGCCGTAATCGATGAGAATCTGTTCCAAACGATCCTGCGTCATCGGGGTCGGAATGGTGAAGAGTTCGTTTTCGTCGATATTCTTGGCGAGTTCACGATAGACGTTTGCCTGGCTGGACTTAGGTTCGAATTCAATCACGGTCTTCTTGCGGATTTCGGCCTGCTGCACGATGTTGTTGCGCGGCACATACTGAATCAGCTGCGTGTTGAGTTCCTTGGTAAAGGCACGGAGCAAATCAAGTTCGTTATCCACGTTGCGGCTGTTGCAAATGATGCCGCCCAAGCGCACTTCGCCGTGCTGGGCATACTTTGCGATACCCTTACAAATGTTATTAGCAGCATAAAGGGCCATCATTTCGCCGGAGGCCACGATGTAAATTTCCTTGGCCTTGCCTTCACGAATCGGCATGGCGAAACCACCGCACACCACGTCACCCAACACATCGTAGAAAACGTAGTCGAGGTCTTCAGTATAGGCGCCGAGCTGTTCGAGCATGCTAATCGAGGTAATAATGCCGCGGCCTGCGCAACCCACGCCCGGTTCCGGGCCACCGGATTCTACGCAACGCACACCCTTGAAGCCGACCTTTTCAAGGTCGGAAAGTTGAAGTTCAGTTTTGTTGTCGCGAATGGTGTCAAGCACCGTCTTTTGATGAAGGCCGCCAAGCAAAAGTCGGGTAGAGTCTGCCTTAGGGTCGCAACCGACAACAAGTACGTGCTTTCCTTGTTCTACAAGGCCTGCGGTCAAGTTCTGAGTAGTAGTAGATTTGCCGATGCCGCCCTTTCCGTAAATAGCGATTTGACGTAAACGTTTTGCCATGATAATGAGTCTCCTTGGGTTTAATTTGCCAACAGAAGCGCTAGGTGGGCGAAATTTTAGAATTGTCCTTTGAGGTTTCCAATATCTTTTGAGGCAACTTTTTTAGAAAAAATCAAAAAAGTTCTCTTGTTATAAATGCTCCTTATAGTCGGGTTTCGCTCCAATCAATAGCAAGCATGAAAAAAGAATTTTTTGTCATTTTTGCGGCTCATTTAATCTTGGATTTCGCATTTCCGCTTTTTAAATTCTAGCCCACTTGCTTCATAGATAAAACTGATAACCCGCAGAACGCTAGGCAAATGTTCAACAATTTTCAGTAGAGACTATGGCTGTAAATCAAGAAACTATTTTTAGAGAGCACCCTTGTTTTGGTGCGTGTAAGAACAGGCGAGGACGAATCCACTTGCCCGTTTCTCCAGGCTGTAATATCGAATGTCGTTTTTGCGACCGCAGAATCAATGAAGATGCACAGGTTCCAGGCAATACAAGCAAAGTAATTAAGCCGGAAGAAGCCTGCGGATACATCCGCAAGGCGCTTGAATATGTACCGGAGCTTACGACTGTCGGCATTGCGGGCCCTGGTGATACCTTGGCCACCCCTTTTGCGCTTGACACGTTCCGCCTTGTCAAAAAGGAATTCCCGAACCTTTTGCGTTGCATGAGCACTAACGGACTCTTGCTCAATGATAGGGCGGAAGAAGTCATCGAGGTTGGCATCGACACGCTTACGGTAACGGTAAACGCCGTAGACCCAGAAATCGAAGCGATGATCAACGCCCGAATTTTTTACCACGGCAAAACCTACACGGGTGTCGAAGCCGCCGAAATCCTTATCCACAACCAGCTAGAAGGCATCCGCAAGGTTGCTGCCAGCGGTACATTGGTGAAGGTAAACACGGTACTTTGCCCGGGCATTAACGACAAGCACATCGAAGATGTTGCCGCCACCGTTCGCGAAGCTGGCGCAATCATCTACAACATCATTCCGCTTATCCCGCAAAACGGCTTTAAGGATTTGCCTGCCCCAAGTGCAAAGGCACTTGCCATCGCACAAGAAGACGCTGGCGTATTCATCAACGTCTTTAAGCACTGCGCCCATTGCCGCGCCGATGCTGTCGGCGTCCCGGGCGTGTATGACATTGGTGCACAAATCTACATGGACCGCATTCGCGTAAAGGAGACTTTCTCTCATGGCTAAATACAAAGTAGCAGTCGCCACAAACGATGGCGTCAATGTCAATGTTCATTTTGGGCACGCGGCCGCATTCGAAATTTATGAAGTTGACGATGCCTCGGGAAAATTCGAAAAAGTTGAGCTTCGCGAGAAGCCGGAACATTGTGATGGTTCGTGCGGAGATGGCACTTGCGGCCAGCGCAATCCGGAAGAGACTTCGATGTACTCGGCAGCAAAAAATCTCGCCGACTTGGATTACGTTCTTTGCCAGCAGCTTGGCCCGCAGGCGATTCAGGCGTTGGCGCGCTTCAATGTTCGTGCATTCGATATTGCGCTCCCCATAAGTGACGCAATTGCTAAAATAAACTTATACCGGAACAAAATCGCGCAAAGAGCCCTAAAAATCAAGGAAAGTATAGAATAAACCTATATGGAGCCTTAAAAAAATTGTATTGGACGCAGCCATAATTGCGTTCTATATTTGGCATCATTCCAAATTGCGTTGAAACATTTTTCAATTAGTTTTTTATGGATTTAAAAAAAACATTGACCATACAGCAGTTGCGTTACGCAGTCGGCATTGCCAATACGGGGTCGTTCAACAAGGCCGCCGAAACCCTGTTTATATCCCAGCCGTCGCTGACAATGGCCGTTCAGGATCTAGAAAAGCAAATTGGAATCACCATTTTCAACCGTTCGAATCGAGGCGTGACACTCACGCCCGAAGGCGAAGAATTCATTGCCCGCGCAAATGAACTCTTGAACCATTTCAAATCGGTTGTAGCCCGCTACGATGAAGAAAATCAAAAGAAGAAACGCTTCGCCGTTTCAACGCAACATTATTCCTTTGCCGTCAAGTCCTTTACGAATATGGTCAAGAAATTCAACATCGACGATTACGATTTTGCTCTTCGCGAAACGAAGACGAAGGAAGTCATCGACGATGTGACAAGCCTTCGTAGCGAAATCGGCATTATCTATCTGAGCGACTTTAACCGCAAATACCTCACGTATCTGCTCAAAGAACACGATCTCGTTTTCCAGAAGCTCGTTATTTGCAACGCGTACGCGTATATGTGGAAAAACAATCCCCTGGCATCAAAACCATACGTCACTCTTGAAGATCTTTCTCAATATCCTTGCCTTTCGTTTGAACAGGGCGAAAGCGGAAATTACTACTTTGCCGAAGAAATTTTAAGTACAAATGAATATCACAGGACCATCAAGGCGAACGACCGTGCGACCATGCTAAATTTCATGGTAGATCTCAATGGTTATACGCTTTGTTCCGGCATCATCAGCGAAGAAATCAACGGTTCCGATTATGTTGCCGTTCCCTTCAAAGACGACAAGGGCGAATGTGACCGTCAAATGGAAATTGGCTACATTGTCAAGAAAAACTTCATGCTAAGTACCATTTGTCGCATCTATATCCGCGAAATGGAAGAATACCTGAAAGCTTACACTGCTGAACGCAATATCTTATCGTAAGATTCGCTTTCGAAATTTTAAATCTTAAATAAAGTATGTCAAATCAGATTTTTCGGTGGAGCCGAGCATTGTCGCGACGCCGCCGAGTTCCACGCCGTCAATCAACTCTTCTGCAGTGATGCCCATCAGTTCCATCGACATCTGGCACGCGACAAATTTCACACCTTTCTGCCTTGCGCTTTCAATCAATTCTTCCAGCGAAGAGACTCCGTTCTGCTTCATCACGGCTCGAATCATCTTTGCGCCGATACCGCCAAAGTTCATGCGCGAAAGCCCGAGTTTCTTGGAACCGCGGGGCATCATGAACCCGAACATTTTTCCGATGAGCGACTTCTTGACGCGGACCTTTTCGGGCCTGCGCAAAATGCTTACTCCCCAGAAGGTAAAAAACATCGTGACCGGGCGGCCCATCGCAGCGGCACCATTCGCCATGATGAACGAAGCGATGGCCTTGTCTAAGTCGCCACTAAAAACGACAAAAGTCTTGCCATGCTCAAAATCCCTTTTTTCAAGAGACTGGGGCGCATCGCGCTTTACGATGGTCGCATAAATAATGCCGTCTTTTTCGGTAAGCGTTTTCAATTCGTTGCCGGTACGCTGGCACCAGACATCCACATCCGAGAAGAACGCCTTCTCGGTCGCTTCCACCTGGACTTCTTCGCCGACGGACACGCTTTTGACCGCTTCGT
>CAMJNF010000156.1 GCA_946407235.1 uncultured Fibrobacter sp.
ATTTCTTCGGGATCCATTCCCAAATTTTCGCAGCCAAAAGCAAGTTCGCAATCCGTATCGATGTTGAAAAATTGCGAACGCGGATTCTGAAAAACGGAACCCACAACTCGTGAAATTTCGGCTAGCATCATATCGGCGATATTTTTTTCGCCGAGCAACACATCGCCATCCATCGTTCCCGAATGGTAATGCGGAATCAAACCGTTAATGAGTTTTGAAATCGTCGTCTTTCCGCAGCCCGACTCCCCCGCCAGCACAACACACTCGCCCGAACGAATTTTCAGATTCAAGTTTTTGAGAATCGCATCGTCAAGGGAATCAGAGTAAGAAAAGGAAATATTTTTTAGGGAGATGTTCATAAGAAAAAGGCGATGCCGTCCCCATTCGCGGATCATGACCACATAAGAGCTAAAGCTCTAAGTGGTCAAAGACAACAAGTGCGGCATGACAAATCAAAGTTCAATCAAGAAGTAGCAAAGGCAACAACAACTACAATACAATAAGCGCACACAACAAAATCCGCCCAGCGAAATCCAATCGTTGCAACACAGGTGCGTTTCGTTTCTGCCGAGAGCCCTCGCGTCACCGCCGCAATCGAAAGTTCATCGCCAATTTTCGTAATAGAAACCAAAAGCGGAACTAGTCGATATTCAAGAAACGTCACCGGATTTTTCAGCGTTCGCAAACTGAACAAGCGGATTCCGCGCATTCGCATCGCATTGCCAATCGCACGAGATTCATCATACACCGTCGGAAAAAATCGAATCATCACAATCAAGGGTATAGTCACCTTGTTCGAAATATGCATCCGCGACATACACGCCAAAAATTCATTAACCTTGGTGGTTGTTATCACATAATAAAGCACAGCGCAAGCCGGCATAATACGGTAAAGCAAGAATAACGACGCGAGAATTATCGTACCCGAAGTACCAATATCCAAATTTTTCACCTGACCAAAGAAAAAGCCAGCACTCAAATAAACAAAAAAGAAAGTGCAAACAAATTTCCACTTTCCCTCAAGCAACAGCAAAATAGACGCGACAACAACCATCAACAAACTATAGACTAGCGGAGCGGAAAAAATCATCCCATTTGCCACCGCCGCTAAAAACAATTTTGTACGCGGATCTAGTTTCACTGCGCAAGTCCGATGCGTTCAAAATGTTTTTTCATCATGCGACGGGCAATAAAGCCACCCACCACAGCGCCTGTGGCACCAAAGCCAAAAAGTCCAATCAAAGGCCAATAGCTGCTAGAAAGCTCCGCCAAATGAGCAATATAAGCCCTATCGCAAACAAAACTGCAATACGCCAAGTATTCTTCGGTCGAAGACCAAAGCGGAATCATCATCGAAGAAGGTACAAAGCTAATCATCACATTTGCAAGCAGGCAACCGACAAAATTTTTATGGAACAGCTTTAAGCAAAGGCCCGCTAAAACGCCATACATCACGCAAAGCAATCCATAAGAAATTCCGTGACCAGAGAACACCATGACAACGCCAAAAAGTATGCAAAGCAACACGCAGCAAAGTAAAGGCCTTTCGACTTTCGAAAAGAAAAGGAATAGTGGGACACTCGTCACCAAGCTCACCGCGCATGTGGAAACCACAATAAACGCAGGAATAAAACCGATACTCGCTCCAAGTCCAGAAAGAACAAGGTAAAGTGCACCAAAAATGCCCACGTTCACGAGGTCACGCACCAATGTATTCGAAGATTTTTTACCAGTCTTTTTCATTTTTATGCCATCCCCGACTAAGGTTGGTGAGTCTGCCGAACCATCGGGAATCTCCTTAAACAGTTCCGATTGTGGATACTTTTTCGGGGCAAAAATAGAGAAATTTCATCATTAAATTCAACTCCATTTAGACGCGATTTAGCCCCGTTTAACTTTTCAAACACATACTATATCCACCCACGTTTTGAGTGCGTCCGATTGGAGTAGAAAAACGCTACACGTTATATTATTTTCGGGCAAAATTTTTTGGGAGGATGTTATGCAAGTTTCTCGCGTTAATAAAGTTTTCGCCCGTCTGGGGCGTTTTCAAATCAAATTCCGTTGGCTGATTTTACTCGCAACAATTCTTGTGACTCTCGCCGCATGCCTCGGACTTCCACAACTGCAAATGACAGCCAGCGAAGAAGAATGGTTCGACGACTGGGACAAAGTCAAAATCGACCAAGCGCACTTCAATGACGTTTTCGGCAGCGATGACGGCTATATGGTGATGGTCCGTGCTAACGATGTTTTTGCACCCGAAGTTTTAAGCGCCATTGACCGACTTTCCAAGCGCCTCGAAAACGAAGTCCCTTACGCCGACCGCGTCGTTTCGCTCACGCACAACTTATCCATCCCAATAGCAAACAACGAAGGCTTCGAAGTCATCGACCCGTTTGAAAGCGGCATCCCGACAGATTCAGCACAACTTGCCGCCAAGAAATCGCTCATCATGAGCCGTGAATCGCTGGTAAACAACATCGTTTCTGACGACGCAAAAGAAACATGGGTTATTCTCTCGTTGAAATCATACGAAGGCGGCATCGATTTCGGCAAAGACAGCATCGCACCTTTCGCCCGCAACGTCATCCTCTCTGACGAATTCAAAAGCGACAAGTTCGAGATGCTCCCGACCGGAATGAGCTACACCGAAATGGAAGAGAACGAAGTTATCTCGCGTGAATGCGCTATACGCATTGGTATCGGCTTCGCCGTCATGCTCGCATGCCTTATTTTATTCGTACGCTCTTTGCGCGGAGTCATCGTCCCCGCCATTGCAACCGTCGGAGGCATCGCATCCGTACTCGGCGTAAACGCGTGGCTCGGTATCGTCGGCGACGAAAGCATGGTCGCGCTCCCCATTCTTTTGGGCATGGCACTTTCAGTCGGCTATTCCATCCATTACATCAATTCGTTCCGCATGCATTTTAGACGCACGGGCAACCGCCGCGAATCCGTCATAAACGCTGTCGAAGAAACCGGCTGGCCGATCCTCTTTACCGTCATTACCACCGTTGCCTCGCTGATTTCATTCCTGTTCGCTGGCATCCGTCCCATTCGCTGGATTGGAGGCATTTCGGCAGGCATCGTGTTCATGGTTTATTTATACGTCATCATCTTGATTCCGATTCTCATGAGCTTCGGTAAAAATACAAAGCCCGACCCAACGCAAGTGAAAACGGCAGGCGCCACCAAGGCCGACATTCTCTTTGAATTTTTCGGTCGCAAAGTTTGCAGGCACAGCGGTATCGTAGCCGCCATTTCTGCTGCCATAATGCTAGCGCAAATTCCAGGCGTAATGAACATTGACGTAAACATGGACTACACAAAAACGATGGGCGAAAAAATCCCGTTCGTCACAAGGCTTATGGACATGCTCAGCGGCAAACTCGGAAGTCTCTACGATTTCAATGTGATGGTAGAATTCAACGAAAGTGATGCACTGAAAAATTCCGCCAACATGAAACGCATCGAAACGCTAGAGCAAAAGCTCGGCACGCTCCAGCTCACAAAAATTTCAGGCGACAAGCCCCGTGTGCAATCCGTTACGAGGCTCGTAAAAGAAATGAACCGCACGCTAAACGCCGACAGCACGGAATACTACAAAATTCCCGATGCGCAGGACATGCTCACGCAATTGCTGTTCCTCTATGAAATTTCAGATGCCGACGCTCTCTTCGAACGCATGGACGAAGATTACAAAACAACATACATCCACATAGAACTTTCCGGATACGATGCCAAGAAAATCGTTGAAGATCTTGATTCTGCAAAATCGTATGCTACGCAAATTTTCCCGGACGCCAAAACTTCAATCGTCGGTGAAGTCGTAAACTATGCCGAAATGAACGGCAAACTCGTGAACGGACTGTTGCGTTCGTTCGGAGGTTCATTTGTCATTATCGCCATCATGATGATTCTTGCATTCGGAAGCATCAAGGCAGGCCTCATCGGCATGATTCCAAATGTCGCCCCCGTACTTTTAATCGGTGGCGTCATGGGCTATTCGGGAATGCCGCTCGACATGATAACGATGATCGTGATGCCGATGATTTTGGGCATTGCCGTTGACGACACCATCCACATGAACAATCACATCAAATACGGTTACGAACGCACGGGCAGCTACAAAAAAGCGCTGTTGCTCTCTTACCGCGAAATCGGAAAGACTATGGGCATGACGACATTCATTCTCTGCGCAATGTTCTTCGTGTTCATCTTTAGCCCGATGGGCGCATTGCACAACGTCGGATTGCTTTCCATCATTGGCCTTGCCGCCGCCCTCGTCGCTGACTACACGCTCACCACAGCCCTTGTATATGTCACCAAGCCGTATGGGTGAGAGAAACGAAATAAACAAGTCCGCTAATGCAATGTCATCCCCGACTAGTTCAGGGATCGCCATCTCGTATAAAAAAGTATTCCCCAAAACAAAGGAAATACTTTAAACAAAAAGGAGATTCCCTCCCCATTCGCGGATCATGCTCACATAAGTGCTAAAGCACTAAGTGATCAAAGAGCTCGGAGGCGGGAATGACATATTCCGTAGCGACTATTCCACTTTCAGTTTCGTCATGCTTTTAGCGCAAATGCCCATCGTCGAAACATTGTGCAAGAACGCAGAAGTTGTTGGCGAAAGCAGCCCGAAGAAACCGCCCACAAGCAAACTCGTATTGAACGTTATGATAAAGCGGTAGTTCTTCATAATGCGTTCCATCAGCTTTTGGCTAAGCAAACGGAGTTCCGCAAGATCTTCCAGATTTTCACGACGGAGCGTCACGTCTGCAGTTTCGCGTGCAATGTCCGAAGCATCGCTCATGGCGACAGAGACATTTGCCGCAGCAAGCGCAGGAGCGTCGTTGATGCCGTCACCCACCATAATAACACGCTTGCCTTCTGACTTCATTTGTTCTACATAGCGGTGTTTATCTTCGGGCAAAACTTGAGCGAAGAACGTATCGATTCCTAAAAGTTCTGCTACGCGTTCAGCCGCATTTTTACTATCGCCCGTAATCATCACCACGTTCTTGATGCCGTTTTCACGCAATCTGCGAATGGCCACCGCCGCTTCTTCGCGAGGCGGGTCGCTAATACACAAAGCGCCAGCAAGTTCGCCACCGATACCAAGGTAAATCACGGATGCTGCACCAGCTTCTTTATCAATGATACGTTGATCTTCTTCGGACACAGTCACCTTTTCGTCTTCGATCACGAAATGCTTGCTGCCAATGACTGCACGTTTTTCGTCAATTGCCGTTGCAATGCCATGCGCCACAATGTACTTGACATCGGCATGTTCTTCTTCGTGAGCGATTCCGCGTTCAAGCGCCGCCTTCACGATTGCACGCGCCATGCTATGCGGGAAATGCTCCTCGATGCACGCCGCAATTTTCAGGATTTCATCTTCGCTGCGACCGCCAAACGGGATAATCTTTTCAAGACGCGGTTCCGCCTTCGTGAGCGTTCCCGTCTTGTCGAATACAATTGTATCCGCAAGCGCAAACTCTTCTAGATACTTGCCACCCTTCACCGTCATGTCCATATCCGCCGCTTCACGCAGCGCAGAAATCACGGAAATCGGTGTCGAGAGTTTTATCGCACAAGAGTAATCCACCATCAAAATGGAAACCGCACGCGAGATGTTCTGCGTGAACAAAAGCGTGAGTCCAAAGCCAAGGAAACTGAACGGCACGATGCTATCGGCCAAATGTTCGGCACGGCTCTGCACGCTCGCCTTCAAATCTTCGCTATGGTCAATCAGCTCGATAATCTTTTGAATTTTCGTGTTGCCATTGACTGCGCGAACCTTCACGACAATCGCACCTTCTTCCAGAACAGTTCCCGCAAACACCGTCTTGCCGCGAGTTTTCATCACCGCCTTGGATTCGCCCGTCATCGTCGATTCGTTGACAAGCGCTTCGCCTTCCATGACGCGACCGTCCACAGGAATCATGCTCCCAGAACGCACACGCACCAAGTCGCCAACCTGAACATCCTTGAGTTCAATCAGCACATCCACGCCGTCTTTCACGACCCAGACTTTATCGACTTTAACAGCGAGGCTCCCTGTAAGCGCCGTACGCGTACGCGCCTTAGTGTAATCTTCGAGCAAGCCCGAGACACCCAAAAGGAACATGACCGTCCCAGCAGATTCGTAATTACGCTGCAACAGCGAAGCGCCAATGGCAGCACCGTCCAATACATCAACGGTGAGCTTTCCGCTCATGAGCGTTGAAACACCACGCGCCACATAACGCAACCCGCGAATCGTTGTAATTGCCGTGCGAATTGGGAACGGAACAAACCAGCGCAACAAATAGCGACGCGCAATCATCCCCATGAGGCTAGCTTTAAAGCCATCATCAAGAGATTGCAACTGGTATTCCGTTTCGCCATCGCATTCCGGCAGCGACTTGGGATTCAGTGATTTTGCAAATTCAAGAATCAGGCTACGACTCGCGCCGTAATCGCCGTTCTGCGGCTCATATTCAAGTAATAGCCCGCCATTGGCGCTATGCACCACGGCACTTTTTACGCAAGGCACGCCAACACACGCCTTGTGAACACGCGCTTCATACTCACGATCAAAAGCATACGC
>CAMJNF010000157.1 GCA_946407235.1 uncultured Fibrobacter sp.
TGCAAAAAGCTCACGTTGTTCCCGACGGTTGCGGTTTCGCCAATGACAATGTTCGTTGCATGGTCCACCAAAAGCCCATGGCCGATTTTTGCAGCCGGATGGATGTCCATGCCGAACTTGCGGCTGATGATGTTCTGGATCATCTTGGCTGGGAAATGCCTGTGTTCTTCCCACAATACGTGAGCAACGCGGTAAGCCTGCAATCCTTGAAAGCCCTTGAAAAGCAACAAAGGTTCCAAATAGCTTGTGCAAGCTGGGTCGCGCAAGACGGTTGCTCGCAAGTCTTTCGTTGCCGAAACGAGCAAATTCGGGTATTTCTCGTACATGGAACAGAAAATCTTCTCCAGTTCTGCACGGTCAATGACTTCACCTGCGAGTTGGCAAGCGAGGGTTACGCAGAGCATATCCGCAAAATTCTTGCGGTTGAGGACTTGCTCTTCGAGCATCAACTTCGAAAGCGGCTCGGTTTTAACGAGTTCTTGAGCTTCCTTACGGAGTAACTGTTCCATTTCTTCTGGTGTCATGATGGCGCCAAATATAAAAAAATTGGAGGCTTCGCCTTAGAATTGATTTTGAATCAAATTGAAAATTATGCGGGCGGGGCCCCAGCTCGGAGTGGACGCCTACGGCGTCAGCGGCTTCACTCGGCCATATCGGCAAGCAAGTTTGCCGCTGCGGCTCTCGTTTTGCACGCTACTGCGAAGTTTTACCTTGGCCGACGCTTTATTCTCACGACGATTTATTTTTTTTGTTAATTGCGAGAATATCTCGCATAGACACATAAAAATGTTCTAATGTGCGAAAAAAGTGAATATTTTATTGAATCTTACAATTCAAGCAATGCTTTGGCGGGGATCCAGAACCAGTTGGGGCGAAATTCCAGTTCGTAACAGGCTTCGTAGATGGCTTTTGCCAAAATGTAAGGTTTACATTCCTTTTCAATGGTTTGTGCTGAAATCCCGGAAACCTTGGAATATCCCATGATAAAAGCTTGGCATGCTTCTGTCGGATCGGTCTTGGCAACGGCGCTTGCATAGGCAAAACTGCGCAACATGCCAGCAATATCGACTGCGGGGGAGCGGATGGTGCGCCTGTAATCGAGGCTTCGAGTGGGCTCGCCTTCGAAATCGATCATCTCGAAATGCTTTGTGCCGTTTGCGCTTTGTGTGATAAGCACTTGCCCCAAATGGAAATCGCCATGGATACGTTGCTTTTTAATAGTCTTATCGCTAAAAGTCTCGCGTAGCAAGTCGCTATAGCGGATACGCAGTTCCGGGAGGCGTTCGCGGAGTTCTGGTGCGTATTCGGTGTCCGTTGAATTTTTTAGCAATTGTTCCAGCTTGTCAAAAGGCGGCTCGATGTTGCTGTACTTGGGACCGCTTAGCGGTTTTAGGCTTTCGTGCATTTGTGCCGTGGACATGCCGAGTTGGAATGCGTCGGTGCTGTCCATCTTGTTGCAAAACTCGCTCCAGGCATCAACTGCGTTTGGAAAATGCTCTTCGAGAATGCCCCATGTGTAAATTTCTCCGCCTTTTGTTTTGTAATTGCAGACGGCGTAAAGCCTGGGAACGCGGCTGCTGTCGGCCTTGTTCATCGCTTCGAGAATTTCTGCTTCGGGGTGTAAACCTGGTTCTAGTCTGCGGTAAAGCTTGAAAAAAAACTTGCCGGGCGCGCAAAATGCGGAATTGCTTTGTTCTTTAGAAACGGGCTTGATGCTTGTGAGAGGCGCTTTCGGGATCGGGGCGGTGATTCGGAATGTGAAAAATCCCGAGTCGCCAGAGAAAATGGATTGCTGTGCTCCATCGAGAAACGCGTCTTCGAGTATCTTCCCGACAACGTTTTCGTCATCGATGATTGTGTAAATATCGCTTTCGCCGTCATCGAAAGAAACCTTGACGAGCCTGATGCGAGTGCCTCCGGCTTCAGTGGAGTCGAACGGGTCTACTCGAATGATGGTTCTATTTTTCCCCATGAACCAACGTTGTTTGCATAAATATTTTATCAGGTTCATAATACGACGCCTCTATGCGTCAATATATATTTTTTGATTAGAAAGTATTTTTTTTATAATAAACTGATTTGAGAAAATAATGTATAATATAAACCGTAGGAGATGGAAGGGTGGATTCTCCTTGGAAAAACAAAGAAAGTGTCTTCAATTATGGTCGATGTTTGGTCGGCGCGGATTAGGAGAGGGCACTTTCTTTTTTTATGCCTTGAATTTATTTGCTGGGATTTTGAAGCGAGGCGAAGTAGCCTTGCGAGCGTAACGACGCTAAAATTTTAAGTTGTTGCGGGACGGGTTCCTGTGGGAGACCTTCAATTACGAATGTCGGAATTTGCTTGATGGGCTTGAATGCTTCTGGAACATCGCTGTAGTCGCAAAGTTGCCAGGCGGCAAGCAGTTTTTCAATGAATAAAGCCCATGGAAATTTGTCGGCCGTGGTTAATGTAAACCGAGCGGGTTTGAGGTTGTCTCTTGCATCGAGCAAAAGGCTTCCATCTTTGTAGCATGCCAAAACAGCGGCTTTGCGCGGAGCATTGTCAGTCGCTTTTTGTGCGGGAATGTCTAAAATGAGCTGCAAATTTAAGCTGTGGCAAGGAGTTCACGCTGGAGGAGGCTGTATTCGTGTTCAGAAATGGAGGTCATTTTTATGATCAGTTCGCGTTTAAGGCCAGCCTTGATGAGCTCTTTTGCATAATCAATGTTGCTTGTTGTTGCCATATTAAAACCTCCTTGATTTTAGGCATGTAAGTAAAAAATAATCTTTTTCGTAGCCATGTGGTTATGCGTAAAAGAAAATTTTTCGACAAATATATAAAAAGAAAACGCTAACTCGTTGAGCTTCAATATGTTAGCGTTGACGGGTTGTCCAAGGGGCTTGGTCGCTTGTTGTCGCGTGATGTGTTTTAAATCAAATCTGGAGGAACGATTCCGTCGAGAACGGGGAATGACTTGCGGTAATTTTTTTCGGCCTCCAGGTCTAGTTCGGCAGAAATAATCGCTTCGTTTTGGGCTGGACCTTCGGCGAGAATGTCGCCGGTGGGGGCGATTATGAGGGATGATCCTGCGAGTGAGGTCTTTGTTGCATTGGGGGCTTCGCTTACTGCGTTTACGGCGACGATGTAGACCTGGTTTTCAATGGCGCGTGCTTTAAGGAGAGTTTCCCAGTGTGTTCTTCGTTTGGCGGGCCATGCTGCCTGGACCGTGATGAGGTTTGCTCCAAGTTTGGTTGCTTCGCGGAATATTTCGGGGAACCTCAAGTCGTAGCATACAAACGAAGCTATTTTCCAGTTTCCGTGAATGGTGAATAAATTAATTTCATCACCCGCTTTAAAGCTTTCTTTCTCGGGGAAGAACAAGTTGATTTTGTTGTACCCGCAGAATTCCTGGGGCTCGTGCGGATTGTAAATGCTTATGTGGTTGTAAAAACCTTTGGCCGCATGAGTGATGCCTGCGCCCATGACGGTGCAGGCGGTCTCCGTGGCGATTTCGGAAAGCATGCAGGCGGTTTCGCCAGATTCGCGCGTGGAAAAGTCTTCGGAGGCTTCATCGAGATTTGATGGAATGTAGCCTGTGGCAAACATTTCTGGGAGTAGGATTAAGCTTCCTTCGGTAGGGCGTGCGTCAAGAATCATTTTCTTCGCCCTTGCAATGTTTTCGGACTTGCAACCCTTTGCGCTGTCCATTTGGACTAAATAAACTTTAAGCATGAGTATAATATAGCCGTTATGAGTGCTGTGCTGTGAGTTTTTTTTGCGCAAATTATCTATTTTGGGAGCATGAAGTTTCGCTTAATTTTCTGTTTTGTCTTATTTCTTGTCGTAGGGGCTCTCGCTGCATCCCCGACAACGATTATCGGTGTTGTTCTTGAAGCTGAATCGGACTTGCCGGTCAAGGGTGTTCGAGTCACATACCAGTCCGGTAAACTCATCGGGGAGACAGATTCTCGAGGTCGTTTCGAACTGTCTGTCGATTCCAGGAATGCGGAGCTTGTGTTCAAGAAAGAAGGCTTTGACAGTGTGTTTGTCGAGTTGCAGGATTTCAGCGATTTGATGGACATGGTGATTACGCTTAGCACGAACGTTACGAACCTTGGTTCGAGTACGATTATCGGTGATGGCGAACCGATCAAGTGGGAAGTGGAACGTACGGTCAAGCTCGAAAAACTCGAAGATGCTGCGGGCATGCGTTTTGATTTGACGGAGCACTTGAGCCAGATGCCTGGCGTATCGGGACAGAAAGATTTCAGCAGCGCTCTTTATTACGATGGTTCGCGTGCAAGCGATGTCGCTTACCATTTAGGCCGCCTTCGCATCCCGAACATGCGCCATTTGGATGTGGGCTTTCCCGGCAATTTGTCTGTCGTGAATCCGCATACGTTGAGCGGCATCGAAGTGCATGATCATTATGGCCAGGGACCGCTCGGGCAAGGCCTTGCAACTTCCATCCAGTACATTCCGGAACAGACTAGTGGCGAGTGGGGCTTGAGAGGTTCGGCTGGACTTACGCTCCAGGAAGTCGTGCTCGATGCTCCGTTCTTTATTTGGGACAGTTTCCGTTTCTCGTTCCGCCGTCTTGATGATTTCATGCTCAAAAATTTGGGTGAAAAGTTCTTTACGGAATTCCGTAAGCGCAATACGGAAACGTCTGATGATGAAAAGGTCAAGTCTTCGGACCCGTTTGACTTGTCTGCATTTGATGTGTATGCTCAGTTCAATGGATCTGATTCTCTTGGAAATCGAACCTGGGCTTTGCGTACTTTGTACAGTTCCGATGAATACAAGATCAGTCAGGACACATCGTCTAACTATGGTACAATCAATTCGATTGATATTATCGAGGGTAGTCAGAAGTATTTGGTTATTGGCGCTGAATATGCGTCAAAGTTCGGGGCTAGTTTCCATGCAGGCCTTGTGCGTGAAAAGTTGAGCGATACGATTCGCGATACGACTGGTTTTCGTACGGGTAATCTCCCTGATCCATCGGTAAAAACGTTTATCGATGGTTACAGCCAAACGCATACGACGTTGAGTCTTGGTGCCGATAAGCGCTATAATGCCGATATTTTCGGAGCTGATTTACGGGGTGCGGTCCTTTACGAAGAACATTTTGTGGAACGCAGTTATCCTGTGGCTGGTGGTAATGAAAGCCGTGATTACCAGACGGGTATTTTATCAGGTGCTATAACGCTTGATTGGAAAAACAATAATTCTGAGCATATGCTTTCTGTGGGTGCTGTTGCGGATCGCGCAGACCATAAGGCTTTGCCGACAGCCTCCTTTGATATGGAACGCAATTTGTCTAAAACGGATACTGCGTACTGGAGACTTTTTGGCAATGCTGCTTACCGTGCCGACTGGAAACATTACTTTGATGATGGCGATTTGACGGGCCGCTTGGAATCGGGAACATCGCTCAAGTTGGGCTTTGGTTACCGTTCTAAGTATTTGGTGGCCCAGATGTCGGGCTTTGGACGATTCTATTTTGACCCGCTGCTTCCACTGCCGAAGGTCTTTGCGAATTACAACGATGTTACTCCGATCGATTACGCTTGGGTAACCGGTGCATCGGGCTCGCTTGAATGGAAAACGTCTCACCATTTTTCGATGGCTATGAATGCAAGTTCTGTATATGGCGAATATGAACTGAAGGGTGGCAAGTCGTTACCGTGGGAAGCAAATTCTCGTTTGGACATGATTACGCACTTGAGATATTATCCGCGCAAGGATTCCATTGTGTCTGTCATTTTGACGCACCATGCTGCATGGCATAGACCGCTTTATTACTATGCGATTAAGCCCGCTTCAAAGGGCAAGGTCGGAACTCGTGAACTTAAGGATTATCACGAATTTACGGACTTGTACAGAACGGATCTTCGCGTGAATCTGGATTTGACAAAGACGAAGGGCTTCTTCAGAAACGCAAGGTTCTATCTTGAAGTGGATAACGTTTTCTCTAAACTTGATGTTGCTGCGCTTAGATTCCTTGGTTCCGAGAATGCTCGTGAACGTTCTTGGGTTGCTCGCGATAATGACAAGAATACCGATAATGGTTATGACTTGGTGCCGTTTATTGCAAAGGGCATGGGGCTCTACTTCCAATTTGGCGTCGAAGTGCAATTGGGAATTTAGTTAGTAGACAGTAGGAAGTTGCGCAAGTTGTCATTGCGAGGAACGAACGTGGAACCTGCGGCGGGCAGAGCGTGGCGGAAGCAATCTATTCTTTTGATAATTGCATTCTTTGCTGTTTTCTCGTTTGCTCACGAAACTGATTCCTTGTTTGTTCCGCAGAAACCTGAAAAGCCTTTGCGTTTTTGTACCTCTGCGAAAAAGTGGATTGACTACGCAACACACGATTCTAATTTGGTTGAAATCACGTACATGCGCGGCATCCGCATGGACTTGCGTTATGCCACGTTTAATAATGTGACTGGGCATGACATGTATTGCGGAATCCAGCGGGCGTTTGTTCACCGCGATGCAATGTCAAAGCTGAGACGAGCGCTTTCGATTATCGCAAAAGAATTGCCGGGCTATTCGCTTGTGATTTTTGATGCGGCGCGTCCGATGTATGCGCAATCGGTTCTGAA
>CAMJNF010000158.1 GCA_946407235.1 uncultured Fibrobacter sp.
CTCAAGGAATTCTTGAACGCGCTCCGCATGGAAAAGCATTTTTCCAAGGAAGACATTCTGGAATTTTACCTGAACCAGTTCCACGTTTCGGGCACCGGTAAAGGCGTGGCTATTGCAGCGCAATATTTCTTCAACAAGGAACTCAAGGACTTAACGCTTGCCGAATGCGCATTCATCGCAGGCTCGGTGAAGGGCCCGTTCAACTACGATCCGTTCATCCAGCGCACCGACGAACGCAGGCAAAAGGCAATCGCCCGCGGAGAAGCGCGACTCAAGTACGTGCTCGGACGAATGGTCGAAGAGGGTTACATCGAGCAAGCCGACATGGACACGGCCATGGCAAAGCCCTTGGAATTTAATCACGGCAACTTCCGATTCACGATGAGCACGACGCTAGAACGCTTGGAAGAACGCCTCGACAGCGACTTTTTCCATGAGCTTTTCAAGGCCGAAGGCATCGAGGACTGGCGCAAGGCCCAGCTCGAAATCACGACCACATTGAATGCCAAATCGCAAGACGCAGCCAAGCGCGCGTTACAGACAAACATCAGCAACCTGCAATTGCAACTCGGCGGCTTTGTACTCCCGAAGGCGCAATTTGCAAACCGCGCCCGCAACGCCCGCAAGGGCGATTATCTCTACGGCGCCGTGGATAGCGTTTTCTACGATACGACCGGCAGGCTTCAATCGCTCAAGCTCAACTTCGGCCAGCTCAAGGGCATTGTCACGGAGCAGGCGGTCAACGATTTTGCAAAGCTCGCCGGCGGCGATGTGAACAAGATTCTCGCAACCCAGCTCAAGCCGGGCGCCATCCTCCTCGTAAGCATCATCGACGAAACCCCGATCGATGGTTACGCTCCGTGCAAAATCGAAACAGAACCGGTATTGCAAGGTGCGCTCGTCGCCATCCAGAACGGCAAGGTGCTCGCCAGCCAGGGCGGATTCCACAACACAGGATTTGACCGTAGCTTCAAGGCTCTCCGCCAGCTCGGCTCTAGCTGGAAGCCGATTCTTTATGCACTCGCACTCAAGTACCACTGGAACTATCTCGATAATCTCGAAAACGAATTCAACGCTTTCCAGTACGGCAACCAATTCTACTTCCCGCGCCCGGACCACAAAAATAAAGGTGACGTCGTCAGCATTGCATGGGCGGCCACACGTTCCGAAAACATTGCAAGTATTTGGCTTTTGGAACACCTCATGGATAAGCTCTCGGACAAGGAATTCGAAGACGTTGCACGCCAAAACGGCTTTGCCCGAGAAGCGGGCGAAGAACGAATCAAGCTCGTAGAACGCCTGCGTGACAAGTTCGGGCTCATGATGAAAGACGAAGTCAAGCGCGAAATCGAATTCACGAAAGCACGCGATGCCCTTGTAGAACGCTACATGAACGATGGCAAGGTATTGCAGGCCCGCGCCGTGCAGAACCTGCGTTACGGAACGTTCAACGATATCGGTTTAAAACAAGCAAAGAAAGACCCGAAGATTACAAAGTATATCAATCATAATTTCAAGCGTTACTCCGAAATCTGGCGTGCCCGAGAAATCCAGGAGCTCGATCCGGACGAATCGGCGAACTTGCTGCCGCTCGATTCCGTGCAGCTTATAGACAACTTCACGCTAGCCGACTTTAAACGTTTGAACGCCATGATTGAACCGGTCGATAGCGATGCCGATTACTTCGACATGGCGCATTTGCGTTACTGGCCTGATTACCGTCGTGCGCTCGCGATGGCAGACTACGCCCGCTTTGCAAACGAAATCGGCATCCACCAGAAATTGCAAAAAGTATTCAGCATGCCGCTCGGCGTGAACGACATTACGCTTGCAGAAATCACGACTGCCTACCAGACGCTCCTCACCGGAAAAATCTTCAAGTGCAAGGATGCCGACTGGGCAGAAGCCTGCTTTATCAAGGAAATCAGGAACCGCGATGGCCGTACCATTTTCAGGAACAAGATGGAATCCAGGATTGTACTTGACGACACCGTAACGACACAAATGGGCGTCATGCTCCGTTCCGTGTTCACAAACGGTACAGCGCATAGCCAGCTCACAGCACTCAGCGTCAAGAATCCCGAGGGCGCATCAAAGCTCCGCTATCCGGTCATGGGAAAAACCGGTACGACCAACGATTACAGGAACGTGGCTTTCTTGGGCGCGCTCCCGACTTACGTGAAAGAAAAGAACGGCATCGCATTGGATAGCGTCGTCGCCATCGGAAGTTATGTCGGCTTTGACGACAACAAGCCTTTGAAATCGGGACGCACTCGTATTGCAGGCGCCTCGGGTGGCTTACCGCAATGGGCAACGTTTGCCAAGGAAGAAATTGACATTCTCGGAATCCCGAAAAAGATTGACTTCCTCGACATTTCGATGCTCGCCACCGGTGAAGTTCCGCTGATGCTGACAAACGAACGTGGCGAACTCACCGTCGATGCTATGACAGGTGCTGCCCTTGTAAATGGTGAAAAGGGCCGCCCGCTGCCATGGCTCGAAGTGCCGGGATTCACACCGCCGCAAGTGCAAAAGATCGCTGCCGAGACCATTGCAAAATCGGGAATTATGGTAAGCCTGCCGATACCGCAATCGGCACCATCTACAGCGCCAAACGAAAAAACGGAAAACGCGACACCTGCAGATACCTCGAAGAGTGCCGGGGCAACGCCAACGGCTTCAGGAACCGCGTCACAGGCTGGAACTGTGCCGAGCGCTACACCGCAGCAAGTTATCCCAGCTGATGCAAGGCCTGTCGCAGAAGTCATGAAAGCCGATTCGATCAAGCGTGCAGCAGAAGCAGCAAAGAACGCAAATGCAACAACACAGCCGAACGCAGCCACAACACAACCGGTCAAAGTTGTACAGCCGCCTAAGCCGCAGGCCGCCATGCCCAAAGACGATGACTGGGATTTGCCAGAAAATTTCAACAGCAAAAACGCATTCGTTCCTATCGAAGCTGATGCAGATTAGAATATTCGCAAATGGATCTAAAACGCTTCAATCGCTTTATTAAGGCCGAATAGCGTCAAAAATCAAAAAAAGCCACCCGTGATTCAAATCACGGGTTTTTGCTATACAAAAATTCCACATATATATTTCTGGTTACCCTAAAAAAGAGGTAACCAAATGAATTTCTTGAAGAATATCCTTTTTATATTCTTACTAACAAGTTCACTTATTTGCAGTGCAAACGCTGCACAAGATTATCAAGGTTCCTCTACTCCCGCAATTGAAAACGCCAATGCAGAATCCCAGCCAAGCAAAGACGGTATAATTCTTGGAGGCGAACTCACAGCTTTCGGAATCAAGTGCCTCATTTCTGCAGCAACAACCCCGACAGAATCCAAAGAAACGAACAAGAAATCTACAAAACGCATTGCGGACGCCGTGGGCGATGCCGCCGAAGCTGGTGCGTTAACATTCATGGGCGTCATTTACACGCTAATCGGATTGCCGATTTTAATATACAGCGGATACAAATACAAGCAACAAGCAAAAAACGAACAAACGAACAAAGAATCGAAAATTGCATTGGACCGCAGCAATGCGCCAAAGCATTCCTTGGAACCCGTTCCTTTATTATAGGATCTGTTAAATTAGCGGCGGCGGTGGCATTAACGCAATCCTCAACTTTTAAACTTACTTTATTCAAACCTATAATTCTATTGCACAATAAAAACGGACCTTCACATAAAGGGTCCGTTTTTATTATCTTTAGCAATAGATTTCATCATTTTATCGGAGATGCGCGATGTCAAAAAAGACTGTTATCATCCAGATGGCAACACTTGCAACGACTCTTTCGCTCACGGCATGCCTTAACAGAAATCAATGTCCGTCCCCAGAGGCAACGCCTGTAGAAAAAACGCCGATTATTTTAGGGCAAGATACAGTTCAAGCATCCGAAACACAGCCCGGCACGCACACCGAAATGCAGGTCGTTACCGGCGACAGCGCAGCGCAAATTCTCGACCAGTTCAAGATTTCGACACCGGATCAACCCCAGGATATCACACCGACAGTTGTTGTGCAAACCCGAGTCGATACGGTACTAATGATGTTGCCTCCTTGCGACAAGACGCATTTTTCACATTGCACGCTCGAAACGACAATGGACCCGTACAAGGCATTCCCGGCACTCGCCAATTACGTTTTCAACTACGCAGATACTCTTAGCAAAGCGGGCCAGACCGACTCCGCTTCTGTTATTCTAAATAGTTTCTCGTCCATGGCGCCAATGTGGCAGGAATGGCAAGCCTATTCGGACACACTTCGTAACGATTTCGGGAAGCGTCGCGAAGAAAAGGCAAAAGAATTTGAATCCATGGCATTCCAAATCCAGAACATGAATCGCGTGCAAGCCTCCTACAGCATGGTCGCCGAAACCGCGGATAGTTTGATTGCCCAACTTGCTCCGGGCGATTCGCTTGCGAACTGGGCCAAGGATCAAAAGAAGATCGCTTACACGAACACGCTCAAGAAAGCATCGAAGGAATTTAACGAGATCAAGGCCATCGCCGATGAGAAGGCCCAATTTGCCGAAGCCCGCAAGCAGACAGAAACTTTCCGTATCCGCTACCGCGATTTCGAAGACACGCTCCGCGTAAAAGAATTCCTCGCCCACGTTGATGAACTGGAAAAAGCAACCGACTCCGAAACCGCAAAAATGTGGGAAAAGAACGACCCGCAGGCAGCGCTCCTCAAGGCCGACACGCTTATCGCCAATGAAAAGTTCGACAAGGCAAAGGACTTATTGAACAAACTCAAATCCAGCAAGCTCCGCAAAGAAGCGAACGAAAAGTACATTGTGCTCGCTGACGCTTACTGCAACAAGCAGCGCAAAACGACATCGCAAATTTTCGCCAAGTCGTTAAAGCAAACAGACGAAACAAAGAAAAAGAAATTGCTGAACGATGCCATTGCGCCTCTCGACAAGTGCCTCACGGAATATCCTGAAACTTCGCAGCGTGAAAAAGTCGAAAGCAACAAGAAGTTTATCGAAAAGGAACTCGCCAAGTGACAGACTGGTGGAATTACGCCCAGTACCCGGCATTCTTTATTTTAGGTGCAGTCGTAAGCCTCATCAACAGTATCGCAGGCGGCGGTTCCACGCTCAGCCTCCCCATCATGATATTCCTTGGGCTCCCCGCGACTGTCGCAAACGGCACAAACCGCATCGGACTTATCATCGGGAATTTCAGCAGCGCTTTCAATCTTGCGCGTCACGGCTACCTGAACAAGAAAATTTTCTTGCAGTTGCTATTGCCGACATTCTTCGGAGCACTCCTTGGCGCATGCTTCTTGGTCCGCATTGGAGACAAGCTATTCCAGGCAATTCTCGCCGTGGTCATTTGCCTTGTGGTGGTCATGAGCAACTTGAGAAAAGACATTCTCGGAAAGCCTCCTGAGACCCCTCCCGAAAAACTCACGCTCAAAGGCGCCATCGGATTTTTCGCTATCGCGGTTTACGGATGCATTGTGCAAGTTGGTGTGGGTTTTGTACAAATTTTCGGGCTCACGCGTTACACGGGGCTTGATCCGATCCACGTGAACGCCATCAAGAATGCGCTCACGAACGTATTCCTGATTGTAAGCACGGTTGCACTCGGACTCTCCGGGAAAATCAACTGGCCCATCGCCATTATCATGGCCGCAGGCGCCTGGCTTGGCGGTTACCTCGGCAGTTTTACGCAGCGCAAAAAAGGCAACAAGTTCATCCAGCGATTCATCAGCGTCTGTAGTATCGGCATGGCGATTGCGCTCGTTGTGGACTTGATTGCTAAGTAGATTCCGCGGAGCGCTTTGGGCTCCGCTTTTTTGTTGGACGCTTTTTTCTTTTTTTTAGGAGTTCCCCGAGACCGGCGCGCAAATTCGATTCCAGTTCGCAGTCACCTGCGGCGAGCAGTTCCTTTTGGGGACGTTTCAGCTTCTTGATGCGAGCTTCTAGGCGAAGCGCTTGCTTGTAATCCGGGAGTTCAAAAGTGCGCAACACACATTCCGGCGGGAACGCCTTTGTGAATTTCGCGCCTCGCCCATTGCAATGTTCGTTATAACGCGCTTCGACATCGACCGCGTAGCCGGTGTAAATGCGATTACCCTTGCAACGAAGCATGTAGACGAAATGCGGCATTATTAGACGAGAGAACGGACCTACGGTCCTACAGACGAGAGACGAATGAAATATAGTTAAGGAAATAGTATCTGCAATTTGAACCGTATATGGAGATGCCGGCTCGGAGGCCGGCATGACATTTCTAAGTTCTAAGATCTAAGTTCTGCCAACTATTCTTTCTTAGACACGATGCTCATATAAATCGTGCCAAGTATTGCAGCGCTAAAGCTTCCGAGGAGAATGCCGAGCTTTGCAGAGTCCTTGTTCGCACCATCTTCAAATGCAAGCCCAGCAACAAAGAGCGCCATCGTAAATCCGATACCGGCAAGCATGCCGCCGCCCCACAAAACCTTCCAGGAGTAGCTCGGCTTCTTGGAAACGCCAATCTTTACGGACAAGAGGCTGAAGAGGAAAATGCCAATCGGCTTACCGAAAATGAGGGCGAGCGCCACGGCGCCAAGCACAGGAACATC
>CAMJNF010000159.1 GCA_946407235.1 uncultured Fibrobacter sp.
ATGGCGCTCCTTGCCGATGGTCACGTGCTTATCGAGGATGTGCCGGGAACGGGCAAGACGACGATTGCGAAAGCGCTTGCAACAGCGATTGGCGCCGACTTTGCACGAATCCAATTTACGCCGGACTTGTTGCCTGCCGATGTGACAGGCGGAGCCGTGTTCAAGGCGAATACGGGCGAGTTCGAAATTCGCAAGGGACCTGTGTTTACGCAGGTGCTCTTGGCCGACGAAATCAACCGCGCATCTCCGCGAACGCAGAGTGCTCTCCTGGAAGCGATGGAAGAACGCCAGGTGTCGCTCGAAGGGGAACGTCATGCGCTCCCGAAATTGTTCATGGTGCTTGCGACGGAAAATCCCGTGGAATTTCATGGCGTGTTCCCGCTCCCTGAAGCGCAGATGGATCGATTCTTGGTGCGCTTGTCGCTTGGGTATCCGACGGCGGAAACGGAGCTGAACATTTTGCGTGCGCATCGCGATGGGCGACCGCTCGATACGCTTTCAGCGGTGACAACTCCGGATGATGTTATTGCCATGCGTAGCGATGTTCGCAAGATTCATATTGACGAATCGCTTGAAATGTATGTGGTTTCGCTGGTGCAGGCAACGCGTACGAATCCGGCGGTGCGTTTGGCGGCAAGCCCTCGTGCAGGAATCAACCTTATCAAGATGGCACAATCGAGTGCGTACGTTGCTGGGCGAGACTTTGTGAATCCTGATGACATCCAACATGTATTTTTCCCGGTGATGGAACATCGTGTGTTTGCAAAAGATTCGAATACGCCCGGCGCCTCCAGACAAATTCTCGAAGGCGTCTTGAAACAGGTAAAAGTACCGAAGTAAAAACTTCACTGGATCCTGCTCCTTCGAACCTAAGAATTGTAGGGTAATAAATTACCAACAATTCTATATCAGCCCTACAGGCTTCAGGATGACGTTCTTTTTACATGAACCTCTACTTCCCACTTCCAACTTCCTACTAAGTTCTAAGCTCTAAGTTCTGCCAACTAATCCCCCCATGTCACTCTTCCATTTCTTTATAAATGCAATTCCGAGAAGTCCCAAGCGCAAGGGGCTCTTGATGCGCATGTACTACATTTGGCAAGAAGGCTTTACGCAAGTGGGGCACGCGGCGGCTGCACTTCTGATTTTCTCGATGTTTGCGGGGGCGGTACCCGGATTTTGGGCGGCGTGGGTGTTTTGCGGTTTGGACTTCATGTACCTTTTGGCGCTAGTGCCAAGTCTTTTTATGACGGCTCGAAAGAGCAAGTTCAAGGCTGATGGCATTGCGGTGCAAAATATTTATGAGGGTGGTGTTGCAAATGTTAGTTTGCATGTGACGGCTGTAGATGATTTAAATGCGGTATCGCTCGGTTGCTTCCGCATGGATCCTTCGCTTAAATGTGTTGAATCGGAACTTGTACGAATTGTGGCTTGCGATTCTGCGGAATTGATTTGCAAAATCCAGACGAAAAAACGAGGCGCTTTTGAAATCCCGAAAGTGGCGGTTATTTTGCCCGAAATCAATGGCGCTTTGCGTTATGCTGCAAATGCAGGAAAGGCAGAATTGCTTGTGTTCCCGCGCCCGTTGCGCGTGAGCGCTTTCCCGTTCTTGATTTCGGGTGCAAGTGGCTCTGTATTCGCGCCGCTCCTTATGCCGAGTCTTACTCGTGGAATGAATTTTGTGGGTGTACGCGAATACCGTGAAGGTGATGCGTTACGCGACTTGCACCATAAGGCGTTCGCTCGTTACGGGAAACCATTTACGAAGGAATTCGAAACGGAACGGGGCGCGGGCGCGATTCTAGTGCTTGATGTGACTGCCCGAAATTTGCGCGAGAAATCTTCTGTCGAAATGCTCATCCGCTTGGCGGCAGGCATTGGCTTGTGGCTCTTGGAGAGGAATGCTCTCGGGCGCTTTTTCATTGGTGATGACGAAATTTCTTTGGTGCAAGCGGATGGTGGCGAAAGTTTCTTAGAAGCGCTTGCAAGAATCCCGTCGGCGTCTTTGCTAGAAACGCGTTCTTCGAAAGGTTCGCGCGATTCTCGAATTGCAGAAAATTCTCGAAATGCGGATAATTCTCGAAATGCGGAAAAATCTTGCAAGAAGGCTAGTGCGCAGAAGCTTTGGTCGCCTGCGGCACGCCCGCTTGGCCCAGTGCTTCGCGTGGGCCTCTTTGCTACAGAAGACCCGCTTGTGCATAAGCAGGTGATTTTAGATGCTCATTTAAAGGCTAGTGACGAATCCAAAACCTCAATTTCTGATGATGTTTTGTCAGTGAATGCCGCGCGTCTTGAAATCATTTTTAATGAACGTTTGCATCGTGAACGCGTGCATTCCGAGCGCTCGCTTGAAAATTTTCGCGAAGCGGAGGTGTGTCTATGATGAACTTCCGTGAAATTTGCAAGACGTTTTTCTTTTGTATCGTGTCTGTCAATTTGGGCATTTCTAGCGGTCTTGAAATTCTTGGCTTTGTTTTTGCGGTCTTGTTTGTTGCGATTCACGTCAAGCAATACTTGCTTTTGAAAAAAGAGATTTCATCTGCGCAACGAAAAATTCCGCGCTACAGAAAAGTTTTCGCCTATGGTGCGATTGTCCCGTGTGCATTGTGGTGGGTGCTGACTCCTAGCGTTGAAATGGGCGTCTCGCCGTATTTGGTTTTTATCCCAGCGTGGTATTTACTTTATTTGGCTTGGTTGCAAAAACGCAGTCTCGGTAATGGCGGTTACGAAGTCTTTGTTGTATTTAATGGAATCGCTACGCTTTTTATGGGGCTTTTCCTTGCACCCCGTGGCTGCGTGATTAGTGGGCTTGTGGCGCTATTGCTTGCTGTGTATGCTTTTGGACGCCCGCGTGTTGCGCTTTACAAAAGACTTTTGTTTGTTTTGCTGTACGCCAGTTTGTGCGGCTCATCTTATCTAGGATTCAAATACTGGAAAAATAATCGTTATTACAGCGGTCGTTGGGCAGAAGATTATTACTTGAAAAATCGAATGATGGGATTTGATCCTGTTGCGGCATTGGGGTCTTTTTCTAGTAATTACAATTCCAAGTACAATAACGAAATTGTCTTGCGAATTTGGGACACGCTTGCGCCAACGTATTTGCGCGCTGCGGCATACGAAAAGTATGTTGCAGGGATTTGGAAACTCCCTACAGAAACGGGACTGAAACTTTACCCCGCCCGTTATCGTGTGGATTATGCTGTTTTTGAATCGGAGGATTCTGCGGTGGTTGCACCGGGAATTAAATCGGTTTGGGTGCAGGCAACACTCGATAATTTTGGATTTATGTTTGCTCCGGCGAATGTTGTGGGAATTGCAAGTAAAAATGCGGACTCGCTGAATTACTATTCGACAAATATTTTTGCAGGCGCAAATGGGACGCGTAGTGATTGGTATTATTACGTTTCCGATTCGGCCGAAACGCTTGCGATAAAAGGGGAACGCGATTCGTCATTCTTGCAAATTTCAGAAAAGAATCGAGCGTTGTTGGATTCTGTTGCTGTTGCGATGGCGCTCCCGATTCGAGATTCTGCGAATTCTGGTAACGAAATTTTTGACAGCACACAATTTGCGGTTCAAAATCTAAAGATTATTGAAAGTTATTTTATCAAGAATTTTAAATATTCGTACGTGGTGCCGTGGCGCAAAGGTTCTGCGGGAATGTCGATGAACGCGGGGGGCCCGAGTATGAAGGACCAACTTGCGTTTTTTTGGAAAAAAAAGGAAGGCTACTGTGAATATTTTGCAACACTAGCGACTTTACTCTTGCGCTATCAGGGAATCCCGGCACGTTACGTGACTGGCTTTGCGCGTCCAGAGCGTGTTGAAGATCGTCCTTACGTTATATTCCGTCGCCGCCATAGCCATGCTTGGGTTGAGGTTTATATTGACCGCAAGTGGTATATTTTTGACCCGACTCCGCCGGTTCTTGTAAATGCTTTTAGCGAATCGTCATGGATTTCAAAAAAAATCGAAGGTGTCAAAGGTCGATTTGCTTACGTGATGCACTTGCTCAAAGACGGCGAATGGCGCCGTGTCGTGGATAGTTGGCAAGCGGCTTCGGAACGCGCTGTTTCTAATCCTGTAATTTATGTTGTTCTTGGAACGCTGTTGGCGCTTTTTATGGCGCTTAAGTTCCGTAAACGTAAAAAACAGAACTCTCAAGTAGTTTCGAAAAATGCAGCCCGCTGGATTGCTGTTCTTGTTGATGCCGAAAAGCAACTTTCTCGTTTGGGCTTTAATCGCGTTCCCGGCGAGACAGTTTCCGCTTTTGCCAAACGTGTAGAACAGACTTTAAATACGGTGCAGATAGCTGCGCAAACAACAAAAAAGGCGAGCCCCAAGGACTCGCGTTACGAAAATGAGGTTTCTCTTGCGCTGGAGCAGTTGCGGGAATATGAACGCAACCGCTGGCGTATCGAAGATTAGTTCGCTGTCTCGAATTTATAGACTTCGGTAGCGGTACGTTTTTCAACAGCATCGGACTGTTTCATTTCCGGTTCCATGAAGAAAATTTCAGGGAAGGTCATTGTGACTTCGTTGCCGTTGACTTCAAAAATCGGGGTGAGCGTGATGGATGTCTTCTCCATGCATTCATTGCCGATCTTTGCAATGAGAGTGAGCGATCCGTTTGCAACGCTCCAATCACCATAGGTCTTTCCGGTTGGGGTGATGCAATCGGCCTTGCTCAAGTTGGAGTTTGTGAATTCAAACTTGTTGGCGTTCTTGGCGTCCACATAGAACTTGAGCTTCGCGGGGCTTGCTGTCAAGTCATGGCTCGGGTCAATAATGTGGAGAACATCGGTATCAACGGTGCGGGTAATTGTCGGACCTTTGATGGACCATGTACCCATGAGGCAGTCGTTGCTAAGGCCGCTTGTGCACTGTTGAGCTTTAGAAGGCGGGGTGGTTGTCGAATCGCTACCGCAGGCAACGAGGGCGCTCGCGATAGCAAGGGAAGCCAAAATTTTGATTGTCATAAAATCCTCTTTTTAAGAGGAATATATATAATATTTTCAATGTTGCAGAACGCTACAACGCGATTTTCCAAAGATTTAACAATTTATTGTAATTAAGATATATATTAAGGTCGGTTGTTGGGGGGCATTTTTTTGCCCCAAGGAGTGAAAAATGAAAGTCTCGCACTTTGTGGGCTTGTTTTGTGGGCTTGGACTCGCCGTTTCTTCGGTTTTTGCTGCTCCAGACCCGAATTTCCACATTTATCTCGCTTTTGGCCAATCCAATATGGAAGGCCAGGGGGACGTCGGTAGTCAGGATAAGACCGTTGACGAACGTTTCCAGGTGCTCTGGGCGGCAAATAATGGTTCTTGTTCAGGGAAAACCAAGGGAAAATGGGCTACGGCAGTGCCTCCGTTGGCGCATTGTCAGGGCGCAAAGCTTGGACCTACGGACTATTTTGGCCGCACGATGGTCGAAAAGACGGATTCTAAAATTAAGGTGGGTGTTATCGTCGTGGCTGTTGCCGGGTGCAGTATCCAGCTGTTCGACAAGGATGGCTATGCCAATTATGCTAGGTCCCAGCAGAGCTGGATGACGCAGCGCATTAATGAATATGGTGGAAATCCTTACGGTCGCTTGATTGAAATGGCTAAGAAGGCTCAAGAAGATGGTGTCATCAAGGGGATCATCTTCCACCAGGGTGAAACGGATGCTGGTGACGGTCAATGGCCCTCTAGGGTCAAAAAGGTTTACGATAACATTATTAAGGATTTGGGTCTTGGCAATGATGTGCCGTTCCTTGCGGGCGAAGTGTTGCGCAGCGGCTCTAGCAAGGGCGCGAACAACAATATCGCTAAACTCCCGCAACAGTCAAAAAACTTTTATGTCGTCTCGTCCGAAGGTTTTAATCAGGCTCTTGGCGATGGACAGAACGTCCACTTTACATCGCAAGAGTATCGTGATTTTGGCAAACGCTATGCCGAGAAGATGATTGAAGTGCTTGGCGACAAGATTAAGCCTGTTTCTGAGGCTTCGAGCAGCAGTAGCAAGGGCTCCGTTGCCGAAGAATCGAGCTCGTCTGTAGCGCGCTCCAGTTCATCTAGGGGTCGGTCTAGTTCATCGAGAACGCATCGTAGCAGCGATAGCCGTAATTCCAGCAGTTCTGCAACAGGCGTAATCGTGATTACGAATGCTTCTCCGTTGCTTAGCATTGGTGCAGTTTCTTTCGATGAACGCTATCTCAATGTGCCGCTTTCGATTGCTCGTGCGGGCGTGGTAAATATTCGCCTTTATTCGGTGCTCGGCAACGAAGTGGTGAATGTCAACAAGTTAATGAATGTGGGCGCGGGAACTGTTCAGATTTCAAAGGACGGTTTTTCGCCGGGAGTTTATTTGTTGAGCGTTCAGACGAATTCTTCTCAAGTGACCAAGCGAATAGATTTTACTAAGTAAAAAATTTCCTCACAGCTAAGGGCTCCGCGCAATTGCGCGGGGCTCTTTTTTTAAGTCCTTTAGGTAAGAAGCCGATGCGTAGCATCGGCTTTAACAACCACCC
>CAMJNF010000160.1 GCA_946407235.1 uncultured Fibrobacter sp.
GGTCGATCACGCCGTTGGTTTCCCAAGACTTGTCCTGTTCGAGGACCGGGTCGAGAGATTCGAGGAATTCACGGACAGCCTGGTGGAAGAGGGCCTGGTCCGGATCACGGGCGACGACCTTTTCATAAACCTTCTGAAGGTAAGCATTCTTAATTGCCATTTTTATATATCTCCGTTGAGAGTTTGATTGTTAATGTTTTAACGATTGTAAAGATAGTAAAGGGTGCTCCCAAAAAGTGAAAAAGGAGTAAAAATCTTCAATTTCTTACATTTTTGTAAGTTAGTTTTTTAGCAGTTTTATCAATTGCTTTTTTTCGCTAAAAATCGAGGGTCTACATCGCAAATACTTACATTTTTGTAAGTTTATGCATTTTATAAATTTTAGTAAACAAAGTTTTACATTTGTAGTAATGTTTTTCTTTATACGAGAAGGCGATGCCCGCTCGGAGGCGGGCATGACAAGGTAAAAAATAATGGATACCATCGCTACGCTCCAGGATGACTGCAAAAAAAATACCCGGCTCGGAGGCCGGGTGACATTGCGAAATTAAATTTCCATGAAAGCTTTGAGGTCGCCTAGTCGACGCTTGGCGTATTCAAGCCCCATGTTGTAGGATTCGTCAAGTTCGTTACGATCCGTTGCAAAGAGGTCGCAAACTTCCTTTTCTGGGCGGAAAATCAAAATTTTGCCTGCTTTTTCAAGCTTTTCCATCTCGGCAAACATTTTCTCGTAACGCTTGTAGCGCAACATGAGTGCACGGAAGAAATCCGGGTACTTGCGCTTGAACATCGGATTCAAAATCACGCGGTACTTGCGGAAGTCCGTCACGATTTCGCCGGGATAATGCGTCGAGACCACAACAACCTTGTCGCAGCCCTTTTCAAAGGCGCGCTGGTACGGAATCGGAGACGTAACGCAACCATCTGCATAATGCTTGCCGTCAATCTGCACCATCGGGAATAACATCGGGAGTGCACTGCTCGCATT
The DNA here is from genome assembly GCA_946407235.1 of uncultured Fibrobacter sp. Taxonomy (GTDB): domain Bacteria; phylum Fibrobacterota; class Fibrobacteria; order Fibrobacterales; family Fibrobacteraceae; genus Fibrobacter. Next base: position 989 of record CAMJNF010000160.1, read on the forward strand.
CACGATATCGAGCAAACGCTTTTCGCTCATGTATTCCTGGAAAAATTCCGAACGCCCCGTTTCCAGGCAAGTCAAGCCAAATTCGCATTCCACGCCAGAACCAAAGAACAGGTGGAAATCAAACGGCATATCGCCATACGCAGCATTGTAATGAAGCGCATAGCATTCCTTCTGGATTCCATCAAAAATGCGATGAGCCTTGTCGCTACCCTTCTGGATTTTGGTCGGCTGGATAATATAGCGGAAACGACCGCGCTGGCGCGTAACAAAGTTCATCGCCGCATGGCAACCAGCACTTACGCCCGAAATATACGGGAAATAAACACCTTCATCCAACCAAGCGTCCAAAACGCCTGCCGAAAAAATGGTCTGACGCGACCCACCTTCTAGAGCCAAGCCTATCTTCACTACTTGCTCTCCTCAGGAACGATTTCTTCGGGCGTTTCTGCAGCAACTGGCAGCACAGCGCCTTCTTGGCCCAAAGCGCGTTGTTTCAAGTTCCAGACTTTCTGACGGAAATATTCGCTGCGTTCGGCGAGATGCTTGGAAGAAGGAATTCCCTTCACGCGTTCAATCTTTTCGGGTTCATCCACCAGAATCTGCGTGCGGTGTCCCATCTTGTAAATACCGTCAATGCCGAGAGAAAGTACCGGATAACCCGTACTGCGAGCGAGGAATGCAAAACCGGTTTTGAACTCGTTCAGGAGGCCATCGTAACGGCACTTGCCTTCCGGGAAAATAATAACGGAATTGCCCTTTTCGAGTTCCTTCTTGGCAAGGAGCGCCCATTCGGTATCGAGGTTGAAACGGTCACAAGGAATGACGTTCTTGAAACGTTTAAGGGCCCAGCTGAAATGCGGGTCTTCGACCTGGTCCTTGGCCACAACAATACTACGATTATGGAAAAATAACGACTGCACCATCAACGGGTCAAGCATGCTCGTGTGGTTAGCAATGATTATCATCGGTTGTTTCAAAGTTGTCGACTTGACCGACCCTAAAAAGGTCATCTTGGGGCGATAGACCACCAACAAGTATGTACGCACCCCGTAAACGACTGCGAGGAGCACCAGCTTCCAAAACAAATCAGCAATTATATTTTTCGCTTTTTCAATCATCAACTGTATATAAGGCGATCCCGGCACAAGGCCGGGAAGACACAAAGGACAATTAATTTATTTGCCCAGAGATTCTTTGGGAATGGACGTAAACGTAAGGGAGCCCTTGGCGTGGACATTGCCGTTCACCTTGACAACGCAATCAAAGCCGACGATGACTCCACCGCCCTTCGTCTTGTTGACAGAGATTTCGAGCTGGTCACCCGGAATCACAGGCTTCACGAACTTGAAACCGTCAATCTTCAAAAGAACATACAAGTTCTTTTCGAGGTCTTCAGCCGGCTTCTCGATAACGAGAGAGCAGAGCTGGGCGCAAGCTTCGCAGATGAGGACACCCGGCATAATCGGGGTGCCCGGGAAGTGGCCCATGAAGTACGGTTCGTTCACGGAAACATTCTTGATGCCCGTAGCAGATTCGTTCGGGACGAGTTCCGTGACCTTTTCGATCATCTGGAACGGCGGACGCTGGGCAATCTTTTCGCTGATTTGGTAAATGTTCATCACAGGGAAAGACCTCCATCCAAAACGATGACCTGGCCGGTCACGTAAGCGAACTGGTCAGAAGCAAGAGCAGAAACCACGTTTGCGACTTCGTCAGCAGAGGCAAAACGCTTGAGAGGCACCTTTTCGAGGTAGCCCTTGCGGGTTTCTTCCGGGATGGCTTCGATCATTTCCGTAGCGACAAAGCCCGGAGCAACAGCGTTCACGCGGATGCCGTAGCCGCCAAGTTCCTTGGCGAGCGTCTGCGTAAAGGAGTTCACGGCACCCTTTGTTGCACTGTAAACAGCCTGACCGGCGAGAGCAAACTTAGAAGAAACAGAAGACATGTTGATGATAACACCAGACTTCTGCTTGTACATCTTGACGGCCACCTGCTGGGCGCAGTAGAAGTAGCCCTTCACGTTCAAGTCAAAGCACTTGTCGAGCGTATCCGGGTTCATCATCAAAAGGTATTCGTCACGAACGATGCCGGCGTTGTTCACGAGCACATCAATACGGCCATAAGCCTTGAAAACATCGCGCACCATCTGCTTGACTTCGGCAAGCACGGCGACATTGGCCTTATAGACCATGCCATCGCCACCTTCGGACTTGATTTGGTCCAAAGTTTCCTGAGCAGCAGCATCAGAGCTAGAATAGTTTACGACGACCGTGTAGCCGTCACGAGCGAGGCGGAGGGCACAGGCCTTGCCAATCCCCTTAGAAGAACCAGTAACGATTGCAACTTTCATTATAAATTCTCCTTCAAAATTTATTTTCCGAGAACTACAGCGTTGTAAGAACCGCCTGTAGCAAAGGAAGTCACCAAAATTTTCTTGAAACCAGCCGTTGCGACCTTCTTCTTCACGACTTCGCCATTTGCGATAAAGTAGGCGTTTTCTTCGGCAAGTTCACCACCGAGCATAAGAGCAGCTTCAGCTGCAGCAAGTGCGGCAGAAGCGGCACGGCCTTCACCCACGCGTTCCTTCACCTGGAAGAGCGGGAGGTTAGCCAGCTTGTCGCCAAACACGCGCGCGTATGCGGACTTTTCGATATCGTCAAGTTTCTTGAGACCGTTAGCAAAACCACAGACAGCGTCAATTTCGTTTGCAGAAACGCCCGCGTCCTTGAGGGCTGCGTTAATGGCGATATCGAGAGCTTCGTCGGAACCGGAGATGTGGCCGAACTTCACGTTCTTGCGGCCGTTACCGTAACCGAGAGCGTAGCAGTAAACCTTAGCACCGCGAGCCTTGGCGTAATCTTCGTTTTCGATGATGATAGAAACAGAACCATCGCCAACCACAAAGCCGTTGGAGTTGGAATACGGTTCCACCACCTTATCAGCAGCAACGTTCAGCTTCTGGCAGAATTCTGTGATAATCGGGAGGTTTTCGTCCGTACCCGTAGCCATCATGACCTGTTCCTGACCATCGTGGATGACGTTCATGGAATAGCCGATGCTATCGAGACCGGAGAGCGGACCTGTCGTGATGGTGACGCCGTAGCCCTTGATTCCAGAAAGAATCGAGAGGTAGCCACCGGCGGCATTATAAACTGTATGAGGGAACTTGAAAGCACTACCGCCAGCGTTACCGGCTTCGGTAATGAGTTCCTGGAAATCGTAAGTAGCACCGAGACCGCCTTCGCTAGTACCTACGATGATACCGATCTGCTTGGCATTGTCTTCAGTGACAGTGAGGTTTGCATCCTTGAGGGCGCGCATGCCGGAAACCGTCTGGAGCTGTCCCAGATTGTCGAGCTTGCGGTAGAAAGCCATCTTGATGCCGAGTTCCTTGTAATCGTCGTTCGTAACGGTCGAGCAAATGGAAGCAGATTCCGGAAGCTTGCCGTTCTTGACAGATTCAAGATAAGCCTCTTTGCTGTTGCCGAGCGGGCTTACAATGCCAACGCCAGTCACAGCGATTTTCTTGTCCTTGGCGACTTGGCTCTGCACGTCACCCGGCTTCTTGCTGAACACGATACTTGCGTTCGTGCCGCCGAAAGCGACGTTGTTGCTCATGACGCATTCGAGTTCCTTTGCGCGCGGAGTGTTCTGCACATAGTCCATCTGGCCGGCCTTAGCCTTGAGAGCTTCGGAATCTTCGGCAGAGTAGTGGAGCGTCGGGAGAACGGTATTCGTCGTGAGGGCCTTGATGCTGAAAACAGCTTCGATTGCACCGGCTGCACCGAGGCAGTGGCCAGTCATGACCTTAGTCGAACTGACACTCAAGGTCGGATTTTCTTCGTCAAAGAACTTGTGGAACGCATTGATTTCGGCGTTGTCGTTCTTGCCCGTACCCGTACCATGAGCGTTCAAGTAACCGATGTCAGACTTCTTGATGCCGGAATTCTTGACAGCGCGGTCCATCGCTTCGAGGAGGCAAACGCCATCTTCGCGCGGAGCGGTGATATGGTGAGCATCGCTTGTGACGCCAGCGCCGAGAATTTCGCAGTAACGCTTGGCGTTACGCTTTTCGGCATGTTCCAGAGATTCAACAATCACAATGCCAGCACCTTCACCGAGCGTGATGCCGTTGCAGTGGTTGAACGGAGAGCAACCGTTTTCGTCCAAGGCATGGAGCGAAAGGAAGCCAGAATACGGAACAGAAGCAAAGGAGTCGGAACCGCCAGCGATAACGACATCGGCTTTACCTGCGCGGATAAGGTCGCAAGCAAGAGCAATAGAAATCGTACCGGCAGCACAAGCGTTGCCCACGTTTGTCACAATGCCACCCGCATGGCAAGATTCTGCCACTTGGGAAGCGATTGCAGCAATAGGCATCTTTGGAATTTCATTGACATCTTTGCCGCCACAGTGGTATTTTTCGATGCTCAAGACACCACCCACGCAGCTACCGATAATAACACTTACACGGCTACTATCAGCAAAATCACCGAGTCCCGCATCGTTAAGAGCTTCTTTTGCAGCCTTGATGCAGAGCTTGGAGGCGCGGTCTTTTTCGTCCGGACATTCAATATCGTCCAAAGTATCACAATTTACTTCGGCAGCCAAGTCCGCATAGCAGTTCTTGGTATCGAGAGATGTGGTCTTGTGAATACCGGAGACGGAATTCAGGGCATTTTTCCAGGTTTCTTCAACATTGTTGCCTACAGCGCAAATGACGCCAAGGCCCGAAACAACACAACGACAGTTATTCGATGTCATAGATTTTCCAATCATTACTCAAATAAAAAGGCTTGATTAAGCCTTGTTCTTTTCAATGAAAGCAGCAATAGTATCGATGCTCTGGAAGTTTTCCTTAGCAACGCCAGTCATAGAAACGCCGAAGTTGTCATCGACGAAAGAAATGATTTCAAGGGAATCCACGGAGTCAAGACCGATTTCTTCGCCAAAAAGCGGAGTATCGTAATTCAGGACATCACCATCTACGCCGAGATCGGACATAAAGAATGCCTTGAGTTTGCTCTTGATTTCTTCGTTAGCCATATTATTGTATCCTCTTTTGATAAAATTTTAGCACAAAGATAGAAAAATATTCTTTCGTAAATTGCTGTTTTCACAAAAAACGTACAAAATGCAGTTTTTAAGGATGAATGGTAATTACACATCTCGCCTATATTAATTAGTACCGCAAGGTTGTTGCCTGTATTGTAAACTTTTTCAAAAAGAAAGCTTTCTGTAAGAAAGAAATACCATTTAGAGAAACATTATTTACTAAATTTGAGCCCATGATTTCATACGTATTTCCCGGTCAGGGCTCTCAGTTCCCAGGAATGGGCAAAGATTTATTCGAATCGAACGCCGACGTAAAGTCGATGTTCCTCAAGGCAAACGAAATTCTCGGCTTCAACATCACTGACGTGATGTTCAATGGCACCGCAGAAGACCTCAAGCAGACGAAAGTCACGCAGCCGGCAGTGTTCCTGC
>CAMJNF010000161.1 GCA_946407235.1 uncultured Fibrobacter sp.
CAAAGTTGCCAAGACCCATAGCCGGCCAGTAAGAACCGCCGTCCACGAAGCCTTCACGAATATCGATACCAGCCTTACGCATACCTTCGACAGCGATGGTCACCATAGCTTCCCAGTCAGTCCAGCCGTTCGGGCTCGTGATGTACATCGTCGGGATCTTTTCGCCCTTGGCATTTTCCATGTGGTCGAGCGTACCGTCGCTATTCCATACAGACTTGTAACCTGCTTCGGAAAGCATCTGCTTCACAGTTTCGACGCGTTCCTTTTCGTCGGTAATGGTGAGCTTGACACCAAACTTAACAAGGTCTTCGTCATTGATATACTTGCCTTCGAGATTGGTCGGCATGATGAGGCCCGGCTTGATCTGGTCCGTGTAGTCGGACACGGCGAACTTGCGGAGAGCCATGTAGTCGATAGCGGTTGCAAGTGCACGGCGGAAGCGCTTGTCGTTAAGCGGTTCCTTCATCGTGTTGATGATGAGCATCGGCATTGCGCCCGGCAAGAAGTACGGCGGATTGTCGAGCCACGTGTGGACGCCAGCACCGGCCTTGCGGTTGATACGCGGGATGTAGCTCTGGGAAGCGTCGAGGTTGCCGCTACGCATAGCAATCGTGTTATGTTCGTTGTTCTTGTAAATCGGGTGAACGATGTACTTCGGAGCAGGGAGCTTGCCTTCGTGGAGAGCGGCGTTGCCCCAGTAGTCGTCACGGCGTTCAAGAATAATCTTGTTCGGGTCGGCACTGCGGAGTGCATACGGACCGGAAACAACCGGGTTCTGGTCCATCGGGAGTTTCTTGACTTCGTCCTTGGAGCCGAGCTTTTCGATAAGCGGTTCAAACACGTGAGCCGGAACGATACGGATTGCCTGCATCAAGTCCATCACAGAAAGCGGGTTGTTACGCTGCTTCTTGTTCACAAGGAATGCAATGCGTTCCACCTCACCTGCCGGTTCGGATTTAACAGTATCTACATGGATTGCGGAAATCTGTTCGCTTGTATTGATAGAGCCCATCGTGTAGATGAACTTCACGTCGCGAGAAGTGACCTTTTCGCCATCGCTCCAACGTGCAGCCGGATTCAAGTCCACAACGATAGAGTCGTTGTTCTTGTTCACGAGCGTACCAAGGAGGGATTCAATTTCACCCGTCAGGGAGTTGTACGTCAAAAGCGGTTCGTACATCAAGTTGAAACGACCGCTCACAGGCCACGTCGTCATCCAGCTTTCTGCAAGGGGGTTGAACGTACCAGGAGCATCATTCTGCTGCCCAGACAAGTAGAGCGTTTCCTGACGCGGCAAAGAACCGCTGGCGAGCTCGTCTTGCGATGAGCTACCGCACCCAAAAAGTGCGCCAGTTGCCGAAAGCACCAAGGCCGTTCTAGCAATCGATTTCAGTCCAATCATTTGAGTCCTCTTAGAATAGGGCCCACGAGGGTCCTTTAATTGAAAAATTCAAAACCTAATATAGATTATTCCTTTTAGAAATAAATTTTCGACTTAGTAAAAAAGCCTTGACGAATTTCAAATGGGTTTAGCAATTTTTACATTTAGAAAAGTTTACGGAATAGACGAAAGAACGGACCTACGGTTCTACAGACGAAAGACGAAAGATGCGCTTTCGCTGCGTCGTTTCTCTAGTCGGAGCATTCCTCAGCGGGGTCGCCACCGGCGCAGTATTCAGCGACTTGTTCGCGGAGCTTTGTGCCGCGGACTTTCCCGAGCAAATCTGTGATGTCTTCAAGAGGCGCGTCCATGAACGCTTCGGCGCTCTTGTACTTCGAAAGAATCTTGACGCGGGTTTCGTGACCGACGCCAGGCATCTTGAGCCATTCGACTTCAAGGTCCTTTTTGCGTTTGCTGCGCTGGTACGTAATGGCGAATCGGTGCGCTTCATCGCGGGCATTCTGCAGAAGCTTTAGCGCAGGGCTTGTACGGTGCAGCACAATGCTTTTGCGGTCATCCGGGAACACGATTTCTTCCAAGCGTTTCGCAAGCCCGATCAAAGGCAAATCCTTATCGTGACCGAGTTCCTTTAAAATCTGCATCGTGGCATCGACTTGACCTTTACCGCCATCGCACACCCACAAATCGGGCATCGGGATTCCTTCATCTTCTAAACGGCGAATGCGTCGAGTCATCACTTCGCGCATGCTCGCAAAATCATCGACACCTGTTACCGTCTTGATAATGAATTTGCGGTAACTGCTCTTGTCGGGACGACCATTTTTGAAAGCAACCAAGCTCGCGACGGTGTTGGTACCAGACAAATGCGAAATATCCACGCACTCGATGCGGAACGGAGTCTTCTTTAAGCCGAGAACTTTTTGCAGTTCAAAAACGCTACCGTCAATTTCACTGTACTTCTGCACTTCGGCGCGCATTTCCACGAGAATCATGTCGGCATTCGCGGCTGCGAGTTTCAGGAACCCGAGCTTTTCGCCGCGCTGCGGATTCGTCAGCATCACCTTGTGATTCGTCTTCGAGGCAAGCGCCTGTTCCATCGATTCGCGTTCCGCCAAATCTTCGGGCAAGGGCACATCCGTCGCAATTTCGCCGGGAATAAATTCCACGTCCATGTACCATTGCACTACCATCTGGCTGAAAATTTCTGTTTCATCGTCTTCGAGTTTGCATTCCAGGCGATAGTGGCGGCGACCGCAAAGCACGCCGTTGCGGTATTCAAAAATCACGGCCGCAGCCATCGTGCCATTACGCTTCAATGAAATCACGTCCATGCTGAGGCTTGCATCGGACACATCAGTTTTCTGGTGCGCACTCGTTGCCTTGAGTGCCTGAATCGCATCGCGCTTTTTTGCTGCCGTTTCGAAATCCATGCGTTCGCTCGCTTCGAGCATTTCGCGTTCCCAAAGGTCAATCAAGTCATCGCGTTTGCCGCCCAGAAGCATTTGCGTCTGCGCCACTTTTTTGCGGTACTCTTCGCGAGTCACAAGACCTGCACACGGCGCTTCGCAACGGCCAATGTGGTAATTGAGGCAAGGGCGCGCAGGGCGATTCAGCGGGAGCTTGAGTTTGCATTCGCGGATTTTGAACAAACGCGCAGCGATATCCTGCAACTGGCGGATCATGCGGGAACTCATGTAAGGGCCGTAATACAGGCACCCATCTTTCTTTACGGATCGGCTTAGGAACAAACGCGGGAAAGGCTCATTCACGGAGAACGCCAAATACGGAAAGTGCTTGTCATCTTTCAAGAGCACATTATACTTGGGCGTATGCTTGCGAATCAAGTTCGCTTCGAGAATCAAGGCTTCTGTTTCGCTTTCGGTGATAATCCACTCGATGTCGCGGATGTACGGCAGCATCAAAGATGCGGCGCGGTGACCGGCATGGTCACTCCCATCGAAATAACTCGACACGCGGTTCTTGAGGACTTTCGCTTTGCCAATGTAAATGATTTTCCCTTGGGCGTTCTTCATGATGTAAACCCCCGGCAATAGAGGGAGTTCTGCCAGGCGACGCTCAATATGTTCACTTACAGGAATCATGCAACATCAAATCTATTTAATTTTTTTATATTGTCGCGCCCCAATAAAATCAACCCCTCCCCTTTTCTCAATTATGAAATAGTGATCCCCGAATAAATCGAGGATGACAGCATAAAAGACAGGAGATGGCAAAACATAAAAATCTAAAATACAAAGGTCATTTTACATTTTATCATACTCTAGTTACAAGAAAATTTTATATATCTTACGTAGTAAGTTTCGCACCCCGCCAAATATGGAGAAATAATGAATTTCGAAAACATGAACTTGTTGTCACAGAAGGTGGAAAGCGTCCTCGGGACTGTCCGCTCCCTGCGTGAAGAAAACGCCAAACTGAAGCAACTTCTCGAAGGCGTCAAAGCACAAGCCGAAGACCAGAAGAACCTGTTGAATTCCGCCAATGCAAAAATCGCCGACTGCGAAGCGGCCCTCAACGCCAGAGCCAACCAAGCCGCCGCACAGGACGAAGCACTTAACGAAAAGAGCCGTGCAATCGACAATCTGAACGGACAGATTAACGAGAAGAATAACATTATCGATTCCTTGAACGCACAAATTGCCGAAAAGAACAGCATCATTGACGCGCTCAACGGTCAAGTCGCCGAAAAAGACAACGCCATCAACTCCGGAAACGAACAAGTTAACGAAAAGAATGGCATTATCGATTCGCTCAATGGTCAAATCAACGAAAAGAACGGCATCATCGATTCGCTCAATGGCCAAATCAATGAAAAGAACGGCATCATCGATTCGCTCAATGGTCAAATCAATGAAAAGAACAATATCATCGATGACCTCAACGGACAGATGAACGAAAAGAACAACATTATCGATTGTCTCAACGGACAAATTGCCGAGAAGAACGACATCATCGATAACCTCAATAATCAAGTTCAGAGCCAGGGCAACGAAATTGCCGAAGCCCAGAGCAAGTTCCAGCAGCTCCTCTCCACCATCGAAACGGAACTCGGCACCGAACTCAACATCAACGAGCCGGCAGCTGAACAGCCCGAATCCCCAGCCCCTGTAGAACAGCCTGCCAACGACAAACCGCAAGACGAAACCCCTGACCTTTTCGCGAGCAATGGAGGCTCGCAACCCGGTTTTTTCGGCTAAGGTGGTTGTTGGATAACGATCCATTCGGCGTAGGAATGAAGTAATATGGCAAACGAGGCACTTAGATCAGTCAGCATAAACGTCGCTCAAGAACGCATCCACATCCGCACGGACTTGCCCGATACGGACTTGAAGGAAATCGTCGATTTCATCGAAAGTCGTCTCGATAATTCCTCGAAATTCAAACTGGAATTGAAGAAACAGCTTTGCCTGCTTGCTGTGGAACTCACTTCCGAAATTTTCGAGTTGCGTAAGCAATTGCGCAAAGCCAAAACGTATCACGACCTAATGGACAAGGATATTAGGGAACTATCGCTCCAATTGGACGAGGCGCTCCCTAAAACCGACAACCAAGTTTAGCTCAAACAGATACATTTAATACACATAGCAAAAATCTCGATATTTTTATCGAGATTTTTTTGCATTTCTCCCCTTGTTTTTATGATACAAGAAACATATATTATAAGCGGGCATCCCACGGATTTTACACCCGATCTAACAGGAAAAAATCAGCTCGTTGCTCTTGTGGTTCAGTTTAGGCGCGCATCGACGCGAAAAACAAATCCCCGAGGCGCTGCTATCATTATTAGATAAGTAGTTTCGAGTGTTCGCACCGTAGGAGATGCCCTTTTTTTATGGGGAAAAAATGGAAATTTCCGAGAAGCTATCAGAACTTTTACAGGCCGCAGAAAACGAAGATGTTTTTGACAAAGCTGTTGTAGGCTATCTTCTCCCTGACGGCACAAGCAATATCGTCACGCTCAATACGCCAGAAGACACGGTTTTCGACATAGCTTCTCTTACAAAGGTCTGCCCCACCTCGACGCTTGCACTCTCATACATTCTCGAAGGCAAGCTTTCCATTGACGCCAAAGTTGTCGACTTTATCCCGGAACTCAAGACAAACTACTGCGACGAAATTTACGTTTCGCACTTGCTCACGCACAGTTTGGATTACCGAGTCCCGATGAAAACATTGAGGACTCTTTCGCCCGAAGGAATTCTCGAAGCTCTTTACACATACCAGTTCGATGCAGCTCCAGGAACTGTTTTCAATTACGGAAACCCTGCAAGTGTTTTGCTCGGAATATTACTGCAAAGACTTACGGGTAAAACATTGCAAGAACAAGGTAACGAGAGATTCTTTACACCGCTCGGCATGACGCGTTCAGGCTACGACCCGCTCACGCGAGTCCCGAAATCAGAAATTGCGGCAACCGAGCTCTGCGAATTCCGACACCGCGAAATCCAGGGCGAAGTCCATGACGAAAGCGCCTGGGTATTGCAAAAGCTCTTCCCCGTCGGCAGCGCCGGCATGTTCAGTTGCGTACCCGACTTGCTCAAGTTCGTCAAGATGATTCTAATGGACGGGAAATTCGAAGACAAGCAAATCGCGCCCGCCGGGATTTTGGACATCGTAAGCCATAACGCATTCCCTGATAGCATGGGTGCCTGCACCGCACTCGGCTGGGAGCTGAACGCCAGCAAGTTCATGGGCACCAAGGTCTCGCCGCAAGCATTCGGCAAGACGGGATTCACGGGCGCAAGCATTGTCGCCGACCCGGACAAGGGAGGCGCCATCATTCTTCTCAGCAATTTCACCTACCCGCACCGAGAACCGAATGCCGACCGTATCCACGCATTTAGAGCAACGCTCGCCGATGCGTTCTTCGAAGAAATTCAGTGATTAGTGGTTAGTGATTAGTAAACAGGAAGTCACAAGCCACCCCTAAGAGGGGTGGCTTGCTTTGCCCCTAGAAGGGGCCG
>CAMJNF010000162.1 GCA_946407235.1 uncultured Fibrobacter sp.
TCCTTTGCGCGAAGGATTTAAAACCAAAAATCTTTAACTTAGTTATCTGCACTGGAGCAAAATGTAGTAATTATTAAGTCTTAGACGAAAGACGAGAGACGAAAGACGAAAGAAAAAAGTAAGATGTTGGAAATAGGCGGTAGGACAAATGCGTAAGATGAGCGTCGCAACAAAGCTTGCTTTGGCATGACCGAGTCGAGCATTTGGTACTTGAACATAGTGAAAGTACAAGTAGACAGGGGAACTTAGTTGGCAGAACTTAGCCCGCTGCGCTCTTAGAACTTAGTTGGCAGAGCTTAGAGAGAAGAGCAAAGTTCTAAGCTCTAAGTTCTAAACTCTACTTCAACTTAAACGCCACATTCCCGTTTTCGTCTTGCGAGACAACGAGGTACTGGCTGCCGCCTTCGAAATCAAGTTCTATATAAGAATTATTTTCTTTTCTAACAATGGTGCATTCAGTAATCTCTGTAACATTAATTTCTTTTACTACAGATTTGGTTTCCTTAGCGGGATTCACAACATTACCGGAATCGCCTTTCTTCAACAAGCGAGTTTCACACTTGCCGTCTTTCACGTAAACAAAACCGCCCCACCGCACTCTCACGCGAAAAGTTCCGACCCAGTCTTCTTCAACGACCTTGCTCTTTTCGCCCGGTTCAATCGCATCGCGAATCCAAGGGCTCACAGAAGAACCATCTTCGGAAATAATATCGAGACCCAAAATCGTAACATCGGTCTTGTTTTCGACCTGAAGCCTGGTTGTCGTATCCGTAAACACATGACTCATGCAAGCCATCAAACTAAATACCACAAGGCAAAGGAATAAACGCAAAAATTTCATTATCGGCCTCCTTCGTTAGATGTCGATTCCGAAGAACCCACTTTTTCGTAGCGAATTCCTCGAGCTTCGATGACCTTATTCCCTTGAGCATCCACCTTCGGGGGATTCAACTTCTGTTGTTCCGAAAACGTCTTCATGAATTTATTCAAATCAGGATTTTTTTGAGAAGTTTCCATCGGGGCAGCCTTAGCGGCTCCACGGCCAAAGAATTTGCCATCAAATGCACCCAAGTCAATATGGACTTCCGCAATAAACGTTCCTTTAGCACGGAACATGTTATCATAATCAAAGGCAGAATTGTAGGCTAGACGAAGGATGAAAATATCAATTGCTCCACCCCAAAGCAATTCTCTTGAACCACCAATTTCATTGCGGCGCAAGCAAGATGCTTCAAAACCCATCAAACGCGAAGGATCCGGGTAATACTTCAATGTTGCTGAATGGAAACCACCTTTCGGAAAATCGTACGCCACATCAGCATAAACCGTTTGCCTGTAAAGGTTTTGTTCCCAATTTAACCGAACAAAGTTATCATCATCTTCATTGTTCTTACGGCGATAAATGGTTGCGCTCAAGTTCGGCAAATATGTTTTGTAGCCACTCCCTACACCACCGTACAGTTCACGGGATTCAAGGTCCAGCGAGAGCCGGAGCGTCTGGAACGTATTGCGGTAGAAACTTCCCTGAAAACTCACATTCTTAAAGCGAGCATGTCCCCAGTAGAACAACAGCGAATCCGATTCGTCCGGATAAACTCGCCACCCCGCCTTTTCAAGATTCTGGTGCTGCAAACCCAAAGCAACCGTTGCATCGTATTTAGCATTCGTGTAAGAAAAGCCCCAAGTGAGAGCCGACGAAATATGGGCAAAGTCGCCATAATGCGGGAAGAAGAAAAAGTCCTGCGAATCCCAGCCTGCGCGGTCAAACCAAGTCAAGAAACCGAAATGCGAATTCGAATCGAGCACCCAACTGCCGAAAATGCCATAATGGTGCCGGAACGCAAAACCGTCGTGGACACCGTACTTGCTTTTCAACTGCAACTGTTCGGACGAAGGCGTGTAAGTATAACCTATATCAATAAAACCACCTCGCCCACCACGCATTACAAGGCCAATATCGCGAAGTTGGCGATCGCGCATTACAATTCCACCTTGTGTAAGCGCTTCTGTTGGAATGGGGTCTGCAAAAGCAACTCCCGTTGCCAACGCAAGTAAGAAGAATATCCTATTTAAACCATTTTTCATGGATTATAATATAGTAAAGGAAAAGTGAGTGATTAGTGGTTGGTGGTTAGTGGTTAGGAATGTAATAAAACATTCCAATTACACATCCTGATTACTAACCACTGCTTACTAATCACTGTTTACTGCGGCTCCGCCGCTAGAACTGGAAATAAAGGAACGGGTTATAGCTCTGGGTGAAGAGTGCAAGCGTTGCCAAAATAAATAATCCAAGCGCCAAGAAAGACTTTTTTAACGAAATTTCAAAGCACCAATCATAACTGCGGAACTTCCAGAACGAGAGCAATCCCGCAAAAATCATGAACACAACGCAAGTCGGCGTAAAAATTTCAGCAGACAAAATAACATCAGAAGCAGCCGTGGCCCCAAGACCGAGCATATTTTTCCACATGCGAACCGCATCACCAATAGAATCAGCGCGGAAAAGAACCCAACCAAAAAGCACAATCACCTGAGTCAAAAGGATTTGCACCACACGAGGAGCCTTGTAGTACCAAGCGTTCTTGTTGTTCGCACGTTCGACGATCATGAAGAAGGCGTGATAAAGGCCCCAGCACACGAACGTCCAGTTAGCCCCGTGCCAAACACCGCTCACAAACATCACCATGAAAAGGTTGAAGTACATGCGACCCGTCGGAACGCGGTTACCGCCCATGGGAATATAGAGGTAATCGCGGAACCAGCTCGTAAGCGAGATATGCCAGCGTTTCCAGAAGTCCGTAATGCTAATAGAGCGATACGGGCCGTTGAAGTTGCGCGGGAAATGAAACCCGAGCATAAGTCCAAGACCAATCGCCATATTCGAATAGGCCGAAAAGTCAAAGTAAATCTGGAACATGTAGGCAAGCGAGCCCCACCAGCTGTTGATGACGCCCGGAGCATCGGCGGCAAATACGCGGTCTGCAATAATGCCCACCTGGTTTGCAAGGAAGATTTTTTCGGCAAAACCGAAGCAGAAAAACGCAATACCGCGAACAAAATTCTCGAGCGTATGCGTACGCGTTTCAAGTTCTTCGGCAACCGTATTGTAACGCACAATCGGGCCCGCCACTAGCTGCGGGAAAAGCGCCACATAGCAAGCGAACGTTGCAAAGTTCTTGACCGGAGGAGCTGTACCGCGCCACACGTCAATGGCGTAACTCATGGACTGGAACGAGTAGAACGAAATACCCACCGGCAAAAGAACCGTCATAATCGAGAACGGCTCGCAACCCAGCATAGTCGCAAAATCATTCACAATCCCCATGCCGAACATGTAATACTTGAAGAACCCAAGCGCGCCAAGATTCACCGCAATCGCAGCTCCAAGCGCAACATTCCGTTGCAACTTCGAGGCGCCCGGCGCCGAAATAAAACGCCCCGCCACGTACACAACAAATGTGCAGGCGAACATGAGGAACACGAGCCACGGTTCAAGCCAGCCGTAAAAAACGTAACTGAAAATGGTGATAAACAGATTCAACAGCGAATGTTTCGCACCAAGCTTGAGCAACACAAAATAGCCAACCAAGAACGTCGGCAAGAAGTAGAACAAGAAAATCTGGGAAGAGAAAACCATTTTAGACGAGAGACGAAAGACGAGAGACGAGAGTAGGTTGCATCATTAAATAAAAACAATTTGTAGTTTGGTGACGATAGAAAAAACGAGACACGAAATTTCTATAACTCAGCGCAAGGCGCCATTATTACTCTTTCGTCTCTAGTCTGTAGGGCGAAGCCCGTTCTTTCGTCTAATTACTCATTCACTTCGATTGCCAAATATCTTGGGCCTTCGTCGTCAAAGTATTCGTCTTCGACAGCGCCATCCCAATTGCCTTCGAGCGGAACAAGTTTGAGCGTATACTTAGCCTTGGCCTTGAACTCACCGACGTTGCCCTTGGACTTGTCAGCCATTTTGTCCTTGACCTTGCCACGAGCAATAAGCGGGTTGTAAACGCCCACAAGAACTTCCTTGGCATCAAGCTTGCCCGAAACGACCTTTTGGACCTTGTACTTGAATACATACACATAGCTGTACAAGTCATTGCTCGGCATTTTTCCCGGAATTTCGGTCAAACGCCCTTCAATGGTGATCGGGTCGGCGGCAAACACGAATGCAGCCGCAAGAATCAGCGATACAAGAATCTTTTTAATCATAATTATAAATTAGAAAATTTTATGATGGCGCGCCCACGCAATCGGAGTATTATAAGAGGGAGATTCCCACCGGAGTTTACCCCGGACTTCGAGCCGGGACGGGAATGACAATGCGAGCAAGCACGGAGGACACTTACGGAGGCAACCCGAATTACGGAGTTGTTTTCCGAGCATTAGTTCAAATTTTCACATTATTTGGGGCAGAAAAACTTCAAACAAACAATTTTAGTACAAAAATCGTCAATTTTTACTTTACAACAATTCATTTTTCGTAAAACTTTCACAAAAATTTCCAATTTTCACAAAATTTCATATTTCATTTTTAAAATTTTTCACAAAAATTTCAAAAATTTTCACAAAGTCAGGCTTTTACCTCTTGCCACCGCCAAAAATTACTCCTATATTTCAATCTATCTAAATTTTCATCTATTCTTTAAAGACAGGATAAATTATGGCAAATAAGACCTTAAGTGGTGCCGAAGTGATTATCGAATGCCTCAAGCGTGAAGGCGTTGATACAATTTTCGGCTATCCCGGTGGATCGGCCATTCCGATGTTCGATGCCATCCTCGACTCCAGCATCAAAGTTGTGCTCAGCCGTCATGAACAGGGCGCAACCCACATGGCTGACGGTTATGCCCGCCAGACCGGTAAGGTCGGTGTAGCTCTTGTCACTAGCGGTCCGGGTGCAACGAACACGTTTACTGGTATTTATACAGCTCTCATGGATTCTAGCCCGATCGTCGTGCTCACGGCACAGACGACGACTCCGAACTTGGGCAAGGACGCCTTCCAGGAATGCGATACAAGCGGTATGACTTTTGCAACCGTGAAGCATTCTTACTTGGTGAAGGACACGAACGACCTCCCGCGCGTGATGAAGGAAGCTTTCCACATCGCCCGTAGCGGCCGCCCGGGTCCGGTGCTTATCGACCTCCCGAAGGACGTGACTGCAGGCCCCTGCACCGCTCCGTTCACGGACCAGATGGACCTTCCGGGTTACAAGATTCCGACCTACGCTTCTACCGAAAGCGTCGAAAAGGCCGCCGAATACCTCAAGAATTCCAAGAAGCCGCTTTTGCTCGTGGGCCACGGTGCCATGATTTCTGGCGCACACCGCCAGGTGAAGGAACTCGCCGAAAAGCTCGGCGCTCCGGTGACCTGCACGATGCTTGGCCTCGGTGCATTCCCGACCGACCACGAACTTTCTCTCGGCATGCTCGGCATGCACGGTACAATTTACGCCAACAAGGCTGTTCTCGAATGCGACTTGATCCTTTCGATCGGTAGCCGCTGGGACGACCGCATTACCGGTAAGCTCAGCGAATTCTGCAAGAACGCCGTGAAGATGCACATCGACATCGACCCTGCCGAAGAAGGCAAAGTTTTGCAGCCGGATGTGTTCATGTGCGGTGACGCGAAGCTCGTCTTGGAACAGCTCCTCCCGATGGTGAACAAGCTTGACACCGCCGACTGGATCAAGACTTGCCAGACCTGGAAGAAGCGCTACCCGCTTACCTACGCCAAGCAGGGCGGCCTCCGTATGCAGCACATCGTTGCTACCGTGAGCGAACTTACGCAGGGCAAGGCAATCGTCACGACGGACGTGGGCCAGCACCAGATGTGGGTTGCACAGTTCTTCCACATCAACTACCCGCGTCAGCTCCACTCCAGCGGCGGCGCAGGCACGATGGGCTTTGGCTTCCCGGCTGCTATCGGTGCCGCATTCGGAAACGAAACGGGCTGGCCAGTTTGCAGCTTCAGCGGTGATGGCGGCTTCCAGATGACCGAAGCAGAACTTGCAACGGCAGCCATCCACAAGCTCCCCATCAAGATTTTCGTGATGGACAACAAGTACCTCGGCATGGTGCGCCAGTGGCAGGAACTCTTCTATGATCACCGCTATTCCAGCGTCGACATGAAGGGCAACCCGGACTTCGTGAAACTCGCCGAAGCATACGGCATTCCGGGTCTTCGCATCAAGCGCCCGGCCGATGCAGAACGCATGATCCAGAAGGCTTTGGACTACAACGATGGCCCAATCCTCATCCACTGCGAATGCGAAAAGGAAGACAACGTGTTCCCGATGATTCCGGCAG
>CAMJNF010000163.1 GCA_946407235.1 uncultured Fibrobacter sp.
ACCACCAGGTGGGCGGCGACTATCAGGAATCTTGGCAGCCGCAGCCGATGAAGCCGGAACTCTTGGAACAGGCAAAGGTGATTGCAAAGAAGGTCACGGATGCTCTTGGCGGTCGCGGCATCTTTGGTGTGGAACTTTTCGTTTGCAAGGACGAAGTCTTGTTCAGCGAAGTTTCTCCGCGTCCGCACGATACGGGCATGGTGACGCTTATTTCCCAGGACCTCTCCGAATTTGCTTTGCACGCACGCGCTATTCTTGGCCTCCCGATTCCGAACATTGCATTCCACGGCCCGAGCGCCTCGAAGGCAATCGTTGTCGATGGCGATTCTAACCACGTGAAGTTTAGCGGCTTGGAAGAAGTGCTTGCAGAACCGGATACGGGCCTTCGCTTGTTCGGAAAGCCGGAACTCAAGGGCCACCGCCGTATGGGCGTTCTCCTCGCTCGCCGAGACACAGTCGAAGAAGCCAAGGCTACCGTCATGGCCATGCGCGAAAAAGTGAAAGTGACGCTGTAGGTTTTAGGTGGTAGGTTGTAGGTTTTAGGAAAAAACACGGGCTTAAGCCCGTTTGTAATGGGGCGGCGTAGCCGCGATAATTTACCTAATGCCTAAAACCTAATACCTGCTACAGCACCTTCCCTAACGCAATGACTGCTGCGGTCCTTGCGCGGAGTCTTGTGTTCCCGAGATTCAGCAAATGGACCTTCCCGTTCTGGAAGGTCTTTATTGCTTCTATTTCTCGCGGCGAAAATCCGCCTTCTGGGCCTACAAGTAAAGTAATCGGCTTGGCGGGCTCATTGTCTGCGGCGCATTCTCCTAAATCCAATTGGCGTTCCCCTTCGATATCGCAGAGAATCAAGTCGCCTTGGTAATCCTTGAGCCATTTGTCAAATTCAATCGGCCCTTCGATGCGCGTCATCCAGGGTTTCTTGGATTGCTTTAAACTCACGAGCGCTTTCAGCTCGGCGCGGCGAACTGTCTTTTTCAAATCGGAATTTTTCGGTTCCTGCGAATAGTCTGTACGCAAGAAAATAACGCTGTCCGTTTCGGTTTGTGCTGCATGGAATACGACTTCTTCGAGCGCGTCATCCTTGAGGCAGGCGATACCGAGATTCAGGCGTGGACGCTTGAACGGAGCGTCTTCGACGGTATCTACGCGTACTTCGCAGGCCTTGGCATCTGCCTTGGTGATTATTGCGTCGGCGTAATGCCCGAGTCCGTCGCACAGTTGCAATGTATCGCCATTTGCGGCACGGCAAACGCGCACGGCATGGCTGCTTTCATTTTCGTCTAAAACGATGGTGCCTACAGAAATCAGCGGGCAATAGAAACGACTATCGGGAGTTTTCATGGTCGTAAAAATAGAAAAATTACACTAACCACCAACCACTAACCACTAACCACTTTTCTATATTACACATCGTGAAAAATCCGGTAAAAGCTGTTGTTTTTGATTTAGATGGTACGCTCTATTTGAGCGGGCGCCCGTATCCGGGGGCTGTTGAAACTGTGAATCGCGTGGCGAAGCGCGTGCCGGTTTATTATTTGAGCAACAACACGAGCAAGTCTCCTGTCTTTTATGAGAACCGTCTCAAGGTCATGGGGCTTCCGCTTGCCGATGATTCCATCATCTCGGCGCTGTATCTTTCGCTCGATGCCATTCACGAACGCAAAATCAAGAACGTCTTTTTCTTTGCGAATCCAGAAGTGTACGAGTGGTTTGCCGCGCAGGACCCGAGCCTCAATTTGCGCCCGTCGGTCGAAGAAACCGAGCTGGTGCTTGTCGCTTACCACAACAGCTTTGATTATCGCGAACTTTGTGAACTCTCGTTCCGAGTGCAGCGTGGAATCCCGTTCTGGGTCACGCACACGGATTTTGTCTGCCCGGACGAACGAGGCCCTGTGCCCGACATCGGTAGTTTCATGGCGCTCCTTAAAACGGCTTATGGTGTCGAACCGGAAATGAGTTTTGGCAAGCCGAATCCGGCTATGCTTTCTGGTCTTTTGAAACTTTACCACGCCGAAGAAATCTTGTTCGTGGGAGATCGCCTTTATACGGACTTTGAACTAGCAAAGCGTTCCGGCTGCCGTTTCGTGTTGCCGCTCTGTGGTGAATCGAAAATGGCGGATGTTGAACGTCTTGATGTAAAACCGGAATTTATTGTCAACAACGTTAGTGAAATTGATTTCAACGCCTTTTTAGAAGGAAAAAAATGATGCGTTCTATTGCACGTCTTTTGTTTCTGCTGGTTTTGTTCCCGGCTGCGGTCTTGTTTGCTGGCGAAGATAAAATCACGATTGCGGTTTCTTTGCAGCCCTATGCAACTCTCGTGAAAATGGTGGGTGGTGATCGCGTGAACGTGGTGACTCTTTTGCCTCCGGGTGCTGATCCGCATAACTACGAACCGAAGCCTGCGATTATCAAGGCGTTTTCGCTTGCCGAAATTTACTTTACCGATGGTTCTGGATTGGACAAGGCTTGGATGCCTCGCTTCTTGGGCGCCAACAAGAAGGTTAATGTTATCGATATTTCCAAAAATATTGAATGGATGAAGTCAGAACATGAGGCTCATGGCCATCATGGTGAAGAGGAACTGGATCCGCATATTTGGACATCTCCAACTCGCGTGAGATTCTTGGCTTACAATATGTATGATGCGCTTAAAAAAATCGATCCTGACCATGTGCGGTATTATAATTTCCGATTCAAGGATGTGCGCGAATCTATACTTGCGATAGAACGCAAGCTTAACGAAGCGGTCATCAACATGCCGGTTGCCAATCGCTCGTTTATCGTATTCCACCCGTCTTATGGCTATCTCGCCAAGGATTTCAAGCTTAAACAGTACGCCATTGAAGTGAATGGCAAGGAACCGAAGCCGAAGGATTTGGCAAATCTCATTAAGATTGGCCGCAAGAATGGTGTGAAGACCGTGTTTGTGCAACCGCAGTTTAGCAAACGAGCTGCAGCTACAATCGCAAAGGATTTGGGTGCCGTCGTTGTTGAAACTGATCCGCTTGATGCAGATGTCCTTGGCAACGCGCAGAAGTTTGTAGATGCTCTTAATGAGGCTCGTAAAAAGTAATGTCTGCTATTGACATCAAAGATCTTTCGTTTGGCTATGGAAAATCGCCCGTTCTGACGGACGTGAACTTGTCTATTGACGAAAATGACTTTGTGGCCATTATCGGGCCGAATGGCGGCGGCAAGTCTACGCTGATGAGGCTTATGGTTGGGCTCTTGAAGCCTACGTCTGGAACTGTGCGCGTTTTTGGTGAAAAGGTCCCGACGAAAAAAGTGGCTATTGGCTATGTGCCGCAGAATACGAACAAGAATATTGATTTCCCGATTACGGTGGGCGAGTGTGTTGCCACGGGAATGTTAGGGCTTTCTCCCAAGTCGGACGAAGTGAAGGCGGCTTTGGATCGTGTGCATATTGGCGGCTATCTGGACCGTCGGCTTGGCGAGTTGAGTGGTGGTGAACGCCAACGCGTCTTGATCGCTCGTTCTCTTGTCTGCAATCCCAAGATTTTGTTCTTGGATGAACCGTCCAATAATATTGATGTGGCGGGAATCGAAGCTCTTTATAACATGCTTGCTGAGTTCAGTGAAACAATGACGATTGTAATTGTGACGCACGACCTGATGGCCCTTTCGCATAAGGTGAAGAGCGTTGTTTGCGTGAATCATTCCGTGCATTACCACGAAGGGGCAAACCTGACCGAAGAAATGCTCCACAGCACTTATGGCTGTGAAGTCGACTTGATTGCCCATGGGGTTCCGCATCGCGTTCTCGGGAGCCATGACCATACCCACGGCGGCTGCTGCGAACATCATCATGCGCCGAAGGCGCTTTAGACGAGAGAACGCTCGCTAGGCTCGCTGTAGACTAGAGACGAAAGTAAAATTATGGTGCTTCGCACATGTAGATGATTGAAAAATCTCTCATCTCTCGTCTTTCGTCTCTCGTCTAGGTTCAATTATAGTCCTAAAGCCTAACCCCTAACCCCTAATACCTTAAAGAATAATGTTATAATTGTATAGTACTTGTCGCAAGAAAGGAGTCTTGTGTTTCATTGGAGGTAAAAATGAGTGCAGAAGTCGAAGATTTGACCGTCGAATACACTGACGAAGAAACCGGTGAAGTCGTCATCAAGGAATTGAACAAGGAAGTCCTGTCGAAGGGCGCTTGGCCAACGGTGATGTTCTTTTACCAGGACCGTGACCCGAAAACGGGTGAATTCAGCGAACCGAAGGTTTCTCTGCGCCGTTACCGCAAAATGCAAGGCATGTTCAAGCCCCAAGGCAAGTTCAAGATTACAGGCAAGGCGCAAGCCGAAGCCATTATCAACGTATTAAAAAAGTGGTATAACATTTAATGCCAGACCCTGCTAGTAAAAAGAAGAAATACAAAATCGAGTTCCTGTGCGAGGGGAATATCGAATCCTTCCCGTGGAAGGATAAGTTCGAAGCTATGGCCCGCAAACTCCTTGCCGAAGAAGGCACGGAAAACAACGTCAATATCGTTCTTTGCACGGACGAGTTCGTTCGCGAGATGAACAAGAACTATCGCGGACTCGACAAGGTCACCGATGTGCTCTCGTTTGAATGGCACGAAGAATTTCCGGGCGAAGAGGAAATGCTCGGCGAAATCTATATTGCACGCGACCAGGTCAAGCGCCAGGCTCCGCAGTACGGCAATAGCTTTTTTGCCGAGATGAAACGCGTGATTGTTCACGGGCTACTCCACCTGTCGGGGTACGACCACATGAAGGCTGCCGACCGCAAGGTGATGCGCGCCCGCGAATGCGAGTTCTTGGGACTGGATCCGTACAAGGACAAGGAGAGCATGGAAAATGGGTGATACGAACACCATTGCTATTGTTCTTCTCGTTTTCTTTCTTTTTATATCGGCGTCGTTTACTTTAATCAAGGCTGTCTTTGCTGCCATCTATGCCAAGCGTGAAGATCACGACCGCACGGACCGCGAAGCGAAGATTGCAAAGATTGTTGAAAACCGCGGCTACAACGAGACCGTCTCCATCGGCCGAATCTTTTCGGACGTGGGAATTGGTGTGTTCGGTTATTACCTCTTCTCGAATGCCCCGTGGCAGTGGACGCACGATTACTGGCTGCTTGGTATCATGGCGTATATGTTTTGCGCCTGCGCCGTGATTTATGTGGTGACCATTTTCTGCCCGAACCTGATTGGCAGCTTGAAACCGGATACTTTGTCCGTTGTTCTCGTGCCGCTGTACAGGCTCATCCGTATGCCGTTTGTGCCGGTGGGTCGCATTTGCCATACGATTTACCTCAAGTTGTTGGAGGCTCTCGGTTACGATGCCAAGCTCAGCTTCTTGCCCGAAGAACGCCGTGATGCCGTGCAGGCGGACCTCTCTGATGCTTCGCTCTCTGAAGGCGAGGGCCTTGAAAAAGAAGAACGACAGATGATCCTCAACATCTTCGACTTCGTGGAAACTCCGGTGCGCGAAATCATGACGCCGCGTGTGGACATGTGCGCGATTGATGTGGACACGTCGCTTGAGGACTTGGTGAAGGTCTTGAACAACGAACGCCATTCGCGCTTGCCGGTGTACAAGGAAACTGTAGATAACATTGTCGGAATCCTTTCGAACCGCGACTTCTTGGAATGGTACACGGAACATCGTGATGAACCGTTTGACTTGATGAAGCTTGTGATGCCGCCGGTCTATGTGCCGTACCACAAGAAGATTGATGATCTTTTGACGGAACTCCGCAAGACGGGTAACCAGCTTGCGATTGTCGTGGATGAATACGGTGGCACGGCTGGCCTTGTGACGCTCGAAGACATTCTCGAAGAAATCGTCGGCGAAATTCGCGACGAAGACGACATGGACGAAGACGAGGACGTGCAGAAGTTGAAGGACGGACGCTACATTCTCGACCCGCTGATGACGCTCTCGGATTTGGAATACGAACTCGATGTGGAACTCAAGCCGCCTGAGAATTCCCATGTGGAAACGCTCTCTGGTTTGATTCAGGCAACGCTTGGAATCATCCCGTCGCCAGGCGCCGAAGTCAAGATTCAAGGTTACACGTTCCGCGTTCTGCGCATGGACGGCACCCGCATGGAAAAGGTCATGATGATCCTCCCTGCCGGTGTGAAAGGCCCCAAGACGCAGACACTCCATAAGGTGTAAGACACTTTAAATGCAAATTAAAAAGCTCGCGATTATTAAATCGTGAGTTTTTTAATTTTAAATACGTTCTCGCTTACAACGAGACTTCCGGCTACTGCGATGCGTTGCAGAACACCTG
>CAMJNF010000164.1 GCA_946407235.1 uncultured Fibrobacter sp.
CGCCAACACACGCCTTGTGAACACGCGCTTCATACTCACGATCAAAAGCATACGCTCCGGCGCGCAAACGCAAACGCCCCGGCCTGTCATAGACGATTCTGAATTTCATTTTTTAGTGGTTAGTGGTTACCTTTGACCACTTAGTGCTTCAGCACTTATGTGGGCATGGGCACCTTTAGGTGGGTGATTAGTGGTTAGTGATTATGTCTACTAACCACTGTCTACTTATTCAGCCCTGCTTCTGCCTTGGCGTCGTTGCATATGTCGGCAGCTTCGTCCTTCATGTCCTGGAAAGCGGCCTTGGCATCAGCTGTAAACTTCATGCCATGAGCAAGTCCCTGAACAGCAAGTTCGCGTGTCTTCTTTGCCTTGAGAACATTCTTGGCGACAGCAGAGCCCACAGCGCCAGCAATTACAAGCCAGAATTTTTCATTTTTGAAAACAGACATATCATTCTCCTTATTAAAGAAAAATCAGCGGAGCACCAGTCCGCTTTTAAAAATTAGATACTCTCCCCTCTGATTGCAAATTACGAATAAAATAAATATACAACTCGCGCAACCCCGCGTCGCAGTTGAGTTTCACGCGACCAACGCTAACATTGTTAGTGAATTTCTAACAATGTTAGACTCTCTAATTTTGTTAGAGAGTCTAACATTTTATGGATCATCGAAACTCAACAATTACGAAAGAGCAAGAACCTTGCCGAGTTCACGGCACTTTTCCTTGCCAGCGTCATCCGGAGCGCCTTCAATAGCGAGCGGATCATCAGCAAGCACAAGGCCCGCATTTGCAGCATCTTCTTTCCACGGATTCATCCATTCGCCGCCACCCCAGCCATAAGAGCCGAAAAGCACAACCTTTTTGCCCGAAATTTGCGTTTTCAGTTGATCATAGAGCGGCTGGAATTCACTATCTTCAAGCTCTTCGGCACCCATTGCCGGACAACCCAAAGCAAACTTGTCAAATTCTTGAGCTTTTTCGACTTTAAAAGCAGACGTATTGAAAAGCGTCACTTCGGCACCAGCAGCACTCGCGCCCGCAACAACTTCGTTTGCCATAATTTCGGTGTTACCCGTACCTGTCCAGAAAATAACAGCAATTTTATTCATTTTTATTCCTTTTGTTATCGGTTAATTAACATGCCACAGTTAAATCCGTTAAAGAATCGCCCTGTTCAAAACGCTCATTGAAAATTTTGTGACATTTTTTGTAAACATCAAAGATATGTATCGAATTCGGCACATCGTTATAAACTTTCCAGCATCCAATCAACTTGTAATTTTTTCCACCATATGCAATAAAATCTTTCACATCTTGTAACGGATAGCCTAAAAACACTCCCACTTCATGAGGGAAACAAACGGAACGCGCCATACGCACCTGGAAAAAATTCAATAACGACTCCACATCAAACTCGATGTAGCCAAAACCTTTCAAAAAATTCCTAATCTCACAAGAATTACTCAGCTCCTGTAAAGCGCTATTTCGGTAGACATAGATAAAATAACGACCACAACGTTCAGCAACAATGCGAGCAGAAACACCCTTAGGGTTCAGCGTTCGATTCCAACGAGCTAAAATATTGCAAAGCAAAACACCATCAGCATCATCAAGGCAAAATAGATTAGCCGTTTTAAGGCCGGCAAGCGTCGGCGCACAATGGCGAACCAAGCGAGAATCGATATTTTCAATCATGAACAACCTAAGCAATAAGCAAAAAAAATCCCGCCTACGACTTCCGCCGTAGGCGGGATAACCTATCCAGTATATATGAGGTAACGAATCTTATACACTAGCTGAGGTTCTATGGCAAAATTTCTTTATCCTTATTTTAGAAATCTACAAATCCAAATGCTACTCCAAATAGACCTTAAACAATCCAAAAATTAGACAAGTCTAACATAAAGAAAAACCCCGCCATAATTTCTTGTGGCGAGGTTTTAATCCTATGGCAAAAAATTAGAAATAGTTTATTAGAAAGCAAATACTGTTTCGAGACCGAGGCCAAGGCCCGTATCGTCACCAGCATCGTCACCGACCGGAATTTCGAACTTGGCAAAGCCAGTCACTTCAAGACCTTCGACCGGAGTGAAGTAAGCACGGAGACCTACGTTAAACACAGAAGTGTCATCATCCTTCTGCAACGTCTTTGTGTGGTATTCAAGCGGAAGGCCAAGAGCGATAGCATCGTTAAACTTCACGCTCGGTTCGCCATAAGCGAAGAAGTATTCCGGAATTTCCTCACCATGTACGGTCGGATCCTTCTTATCAAAGTATGCGTAGAACACGGAGCCCTTGATATTTACGCTGCCCAGGTCCAAAGACGGTTCAGCAAGGAGTGCGTGAGTAGCCTTCGGAGTCTTTTCACCGAGATTGTCAATATGAGCGCCATAAACGAAGTGGAATGCAAACGCATCGAACTTCAGGTTAGCATCAAGGCCAGCATGCAATTCGTTGTGCTTTGCTTCCTGATAAGATTTGTAGTCGAAGAATGGACGCAGCACTTGTTCGCCAAGGCCGAGTTCGTAAGCAAGGTGGAGGTTATAGGCAACACCTACGCATTTTTCTTCACCTTCTTCTTCAGAACAAATCTGATTGTCGTTGTCGCCGCGACCAAAGCCGAGGCCAAAAACAAGGCCGTTAAAGTCAATTTCAAACCCTCGGATATCGTGTTCAGTCATTCCAGCAGCGTTATCTGCCGGGTCATCATAATCGTAGAAGTTGAGGAAAGCGCCTTCCGAGAAGGTCAAATCGCCAAACTTCACAGCAAACTTTTCATTAGGCGAATACTGGACAAAAGCGCCATTGTAAATAGCGGTCGGATCCGTCGCTTCACCGTCAGCTTCGAGCTGTACAGATGCAGACCACTTTTCGTTAAGCTTAACATCAACATTCAAGTCAAAAGTAGAAGCGTAACTATGGCTCTGCTTATCGTCATTAATTACATCACCCGTGTATGCATCAAATTCAACTTCGCCAGAGAACTTGACTTCCGGGCCCTTAGATGCAGCTTCAGCTTCCTGAGCGAGAGCCGGTACGGCAAGGATAGATGCAGCAGCAAGACCAAACAAGAGGTTGGATGTTAAACGAGTTTTCATTTTTTACTCTCCAATGACGGTTTTTTATTTTTTTTGTAACACCCCGTCTAAGCTTTTACATTTTGTGTTACAAAATCCTTGGCTTTTCGCCTTTTTTACTCTTTTTAGAGCAAAGAGCGTGCCAATTATTTTTTAGTTCAACCCATTCCTGTTCTTCATTTGATTCAATCATTTTAGCCTCCTCTATCTTTATTAGTTTAGTCTAAGTTAAGGGGTTTAATTAAGGGCCGAAGTCTTTTGGACCATCGGCCCTTAATGGTTCCTGACTCAAATGAAACTGGATCTAGATTTTAATCTTCAAATCGACCTTTCTTATTTGCATTCATACCGAAGAGCTTGAGGAAAACGAATGTCGCCACAAGCACAACAATCGAGCACACAATCCAGAACTTGTCGCCGCCCACCGGAATCTGGTAGAGGAGTATCGAGACCGCCCAGGCAAGCACCGTCTGGACCACAGCCATCAACACACCAAGACCAAGGCCAATTTCGCGAACGACCACGCCCATTGCAGCAAGGCAAGGCACGTAGAGCAAGATAAAGATCAAGAACGCAAACACCTGCCAGTTAAATCCGTCTACCGGATTTCCATTCTTGTCCGGGTTGTGGAAGTAAGAACGGAGGTTGGCATAGATGTCAGCAGTTTCACTCAAGTCGCCTTCTTCGAGAGCGCCGATTTCATCTTCGCTCAACGTGAGGCCTGCAGCAGCGAGCTTTGCAAATACCTCTTCACGAGCCTTGTCGGCACCTTCATCTTCACTGAAGGTCTCGATAGAAGCATATTCTTCACAAGTAATCGCCTTGGCATCAAGAATCTTGTCGAGCGTCACCTTCTTGAGTTCGGCAGCATTCTGGGCTTCGAGTTCGCCAGAAGTTCCGAGAATGTCTGTGAGAGAACCAAAGACTTCACTCAAGTTTTCAGGAATCGTGCCGAGAGCTTCCTTGAATGCACCGAGAATATCCGGAGCACCACCTTCTTCCTCTTCTTCGGCAGGGCATTCGTCCACGCCAGCAATGAGAGGCTTTTCTTCGGCAGGGGCTTCTGCAGATTCTGTGGCCGGTTCAGCTACAGCGCTGTCTGCAACAGCATTAGCGCTATCGGCGGCAGTCGAATCAGCTACAGCGACCTTTGCGGAATCAGCTACAGAGCTATCAGCAACTGCGACAGGTTCCGCAGCAGGGGCCGGCGCTTCGGCAGGCTCAGCGACCTTCGACGCATCACCCAATTCCGAATTCCGACTTCCTAATTCCTCATTGCTCTCACCAGGCCCAGCCATGGAGTACAAGGAGTTCATCGTACCAATCACAGCTTCCTTAGCAAGGAGGCCCGTGAACAGCGACACAGATGCAGGCCAGTTGTTGGATTCGACACCGAACGGTTCAAAGATCGGAGTAATCGCCTTGCCGATCGAAGAAAGCAAGCTGTTTTCGGAATCGCCATTGCCAGCCGTGAATTCCGTTTCCGTCTTGATCTTGGATTCGTCAATCACGACACCTTCAGGGAGCGGCACTTCCTTATCGTCCTGCACCATTGCGTAGCCTTCTTCGGCCTTCACGATTTCGGTCTTTTCGCCATTGATTTCGGTGTAGAGTTTATCTACAAAACCAAAGCTATTGAGGAACCCGAGAATAGCAACGGCAATCGTAATCACCTTACCAGCACGGACAATGTAATCGCGCAAACGGAGCCAGGAGTGGATCATGAGCGACTTGAATTTCGGCAAGTGGTATGGCGGCAGCTCCATCACAAAGTTGCTAGCCTCACCCACAAACAAGGAGCGGCGAAGAATCAAGCCGTACACGATCGCAAAGAGAACGCCCGCAAGGTAAAGCGCAAACACTACAGTCCCTGCCTGAGCTCCAAAGAATGCCGCAGCAAACAACGCATACACCGGAAGGCGAGCGCCGCAGCTCATGAACGGCACAAGGAAAATCGTGAGGAAACGTTCACGCTTGGATTCGAGCACGCGAGAACCCATAATGCCCGGCACGCCGCAACCGAAACCGACCATCATCGGCACGAATGCACGACCCGGGAGTCCGAGGAATCGCATAAAGCGGTCAGCGACAAAAGCCGCACGCGCCATGTAACCCGAGTCTTCCAAGAATGAAAGGCAGAGGAACATGAAGAAGATAACCGGGATGAACGTCGAAACCGTCTGGATACCGGCGCCGATACCATCGGCAAGAATTGCAGACACAAAGCTAGGCGCATG
The DNA here is from genome assembly GCA_946407235.1 of uncultured Fibrobacter sp. GTDB lineage: Bacteria > Fibrobacterota > Fibrobacteria > Fibrobacterales > Fibrobacteraceae > Fibrobacter. Next base: position 5,318 of record CAMJNF010000164.1, read on the forward strand.
GAGCACATCCGTGAGCAAGTAGCCAAGGCCATCCACAAAAATAGCGCCAAACAGCACATCAAAGAAATCGATGAATGCAGAACCAATCGTGACTGCAACCCAGAATACCAGGTACATGACCAAGAGGAAAATCGGGAGCGAAGCCCAACGATTCAAAAGCACAGAATCGAGCTTGTCCGACCAGGTTCTCTTGGAACGGTTCGAAAGAATCGTCTTGCCTGCAATTTCGTGAGCCAAGCTGTAGCGCGCATCTGCCATCGCAAATTCGCTTTCTTCGTTCAGCATCTTGGTCACTTCGGCCTTGTTGATCTGGACCTTGGCTTCTGCAAACTTGTCTGCATAGCTCTTTTCGTTGCCCAAGTACATGAGCGAAACCCAGCGGGCATCCGTTCCCAAAAGCTTTGCAACCGACTCAACCTGCGGTTCCAAATACTTCACGGCATTTTCGACATTCTCGCCGTAATGGATAGCCTTCGGAGTCATCTTCTTGCCAGCGACAACATGAGCCATTTCGCTGATGAAGTTTGTGATACTTCTTTCGTTCACGGCCGAAAGCGGAATCACCGGCACACCGAAACGTTCAGCAAGGATATCCAAATCCAAATGCAAGCCGCGCTTTTCCGCAATGTCGATCATGTTTGCAGCAATCACCATCGGGATCTGCATATCGACAAGCTGAGAAGTCAAGAACAAGTTACGTTCAATGTTCGAGGCATCAATGATATTGACAATGAGGTCCGCTTCGCGAGTGAGCAAGTAGTCCACAGCGGCGCGTTCGTCTTCGGCATTCGCGAAAAGCGCATAAGTACCCGGCAAGTCCACCACGCGGATATGCTGGTTACCGAGTTCAAAAAAGCCTTCCTTCTTTTCGACAGTCACGCCCGGCCAGTTACCCACACTT
>CAMJNF010000165.1 GCA_946407235.1 uncultured Fibrobacter sp.
GTTGCAGCCTCGCCGATTCCATTACTGGCAAGGACGTCGAAGAACTCCGCAAGCAAAATCCGGACTACACGTTTGTCTGCTACATCAACACGACCGCCGACGTGAAAGCCGCCTGCGATGTCTGCGTGACTAGCGGTAATGTGATGCACATCGTCGAAACGATTCCGTCCGACAAGATTTTCTTTGTTCCGGATGCCCTCATGGGCCAAAACATCATCGACGAGATGAAGCGTCGCGGAGTCAAGAAGGACATCAAGCTTTATAACGGCTGCTGCTACGTTCACGAAAACTACGATCCGGATTTAATCCAGTTCTTCCGTAGCCAAAACCCGAATCTCAAGGTGATTAGCCACCCGGAATGCAACCCGTCCGTCGCCATGCTCAGTGACTACGTCGGAAGTACCGGCCAGATGGTGAGCTACATCAACCAACAGCCCAAGGACAGCTGCATATTGCTCCTCACGGAATGCGGTCTCAATGCCCGTATGCACTACGAACACCCCGATATGAACTTTATCGGTAGTTGCTGCATGTGCAAATACATGAAGTCGAACTCGCTCGAAAACATTTTGGAAGCGCTCCGCCACCCCGAAAAGGCAGAGCACATCACGCTTGACGAAAATGTACGCGTTCAAGCCAAGAAATGCATCGACGCGATGTTCAAATACGCTGAATAGCCCTTAGTCCAGCAAAAGTTCACGACAAGTTGCCATAAAAAAATCTATCTTTGCGACGGCTCAATCTATGGGATGTCAAAACTCTTGGAGGAAAAGATGAAGAAATTTTTATTGGCTTTAACCTTGTTGTGTTCCGCCATTTTTGCACAACCCGAAGACAGCGATTATTCGTACTGGCCACGTTCCTATTATGCAGGGATTGGATTCAATGTCATTGCCAACCGAGGCGACCTTTTTAACCGTACCATGGTTTTGAAAGACGACGGCATCGAAGAAACTGTCCACTTGCCCAATACCAAAGTTCTCGTTTCTCCCGACTACAATCTCGGCGTGAACATTCGCGAGTTTTCTTTTGGCATATCATTCCAATACTGGTCTATGCGAGGATCCATCCCGACGTTGCCAGCGTCCCAGAACGAACAGGACATGCGTTTTTGGAGATTTGGAATTGAAGGAACATACAACTTCTTCTATCCAGACTTTTTCCAGGTCGGTGTTGGTCTCGGGTATTCATTCTCGAAAATGACCATAAAAGATAACGTTTCCAATGCAAAAGGATTTTTCGATTCCGAGCTGAACGGTTCTGCGGTAGCCCTCATTTCACAAATACGTTATTACATCACAGATAACTTTGGGCTCACATCCGCTTTACGCATTTACGAAACCTGGTACAAATCAGTCCACACAAAGAATAGTGGAACCGTCGATTTCCACGAAGTCGGTGACAGTTACTATTGGCAAACCTACATAGCCGTTTCCATCGGAGCCATGGTTCAGTTTTAATTAACTAAAGAAGGCACAAAAAATGATAACATTCCTAATTGGTGTTGCAATCCTCATCCTTGGATATTTCACCTACGGCAAGTTCGTTGAACGCGTGTTCGGTCCAGACGACCGCAAAACTCCCGCGCTCGCAAACCCGGACGGTGTTGACCGCGTCCCCATGCCGCATTGGAAAAATGTTCTCATTCAGCTTTTGAATATTGCAGGTATTGGACCTGTAATTGGTGTTATACTTGGCATCAAGTTTGGCGCCATCGTGTTCATCTTGCTCCCGATCGGAAACGTCCTCGGCGGTGCAGTACACGACTATTTCAGCGGCATGATCAGCATGCGCAACAACGGTTACAACGTTCCTGCACTTTCCCGCAAATTCTTGGGCAAGGGGCCAGCAAAGCTCGTGATGGCGCTTATTTCCGTGGCGCTCATCCTCGTCGGTGCGGTATTCACCAACACGCCGGCAGCACTCGTGAATACACCGATTCTTGCGGGCAGTCACGTTTCGCCGACACTTTTCTGGATTGCCGTTGCCGTCATTTTCGCCTATTATTTCGTAAGCACATTCTTCCCGATTGACAAGATTATCGGCCGCATCTACCCGGTTTTTGGCGCCCTCCTGATTCTCGCTTCGCTTGCCATTTTCGTGGGCATCATCCCGAACTTGAACGTTCTCGACGAATTCTGCTTCAGCGATATCATGAGCAACTTCCACAAGCACCCGGCAGGCCAACCGATTATCCCGATGCTCTTCGTGACGATTGCATGCGGCATTATCAGCGGCTTCCACAGCACGCAAAGCCCGCTCGTTGCACGTACTGAAGTGACAGAAAAGACCGGTCGCCAGACGTTCTACGGCATGATGATTATCGAAGGTTTGATTGGCATGATTTGGGCCGCAGGCGGTATGTTCATTTACCACCAGATGCCAGAACTCTTGACCGGCGCTTCGGGCGTAAAGGTCTTGAGCATCCTCGTCTCGACCGTGATTCCGTGGGCTCCGATTTCGATTCTCGTGGTTGTAGGCGTGATCATCCTTGCCATTACGAGTGGTGATACCAGCCTCCGCAGCCTCCGCCTTACAATTGCAGAACTCACAGGACTTGAACAGACCTCCATCAAGAACCGTTTGATACTCACCGTTCCGATGTTTGCTCTCTGCGCCGTGATTATTTTCTGGAGCAATTTGAACCCTGAAGGATTCAACATTTTGTGGAATTACTTCAGCTGGAGCAACCAGCTCATGGCCGTTTGCAGCCTCTGCGTGGCAACCGTTTACCTCCGCAGCAAAAAGAAGAACTTCTGGATTGCGCTTATCCCATGCATGTTCATGACGTTCATTACAGCGGATTACATCCTTTGGGTGAGCCCGGAAAACCTCAAGGGCGCTCCGCTCGGCTTTGGTCTCGACTATAAGACAGCTCTCGTGATAGCGCTCCATGACGCAGCAATCCTCGGATTCTTCCTCTGCGTTCGCGGCAAGACTCTTTCGAAAATGGAAGGCTACGATGCCGACCGCTGGAATCCAGAACTGGACGAAGGAAAAATTCCGAAGGCTGAGTAAAGGAGATGCCCCGTCAAACGTAAGGGATGAAAAATAATGGATGGGGCAAGCCCCAACCTCTTTGACTCGGTCATAGCCATACAAGTATGGCTGCGACTCTCGCCATTTGAGGTTGTCCCTACGCTTCGCTTCGAGGATGACAGGGCATAACAATTGTTGTGGTCATAAAAGGCAGCATAAAATCCATCACGTTCCATAGCCAGCAAAATGGCTTTACCGTGATGCGCCTGAACGATATCGAAAGCAAAAAAGTCGTTGTCGTTACAGGAACGTTTCCTGCATTGCAGCCCGGTGAAACAATTGCGGTAGAAGGCGACTGGGGTTCACATCCGAAATACGGAAAGCAATTCCAAGCAACTTCTTTTGAATATTTCGCGACAGACGATAACAACATCGTCGAATACTTGGCAAGCGGGCAGTTCCCGGGCGTCGGGCAGAAAATTGCCGAACGCATCGTGGAAGCTTTGGGCGATGCAACCGCCGATATTCTTGACAACAATCCGGACAAGTTCCGCGAAGTGAAAATAAAAGGCTTCCCCGCCCGCAAGGTGGAAGCTTTTTTGGCACGTTGGCAAGAAGCGCGCCACAGCCGCGAGACGATGCTGTTCTTGTACAAGCACGAAATTGTCGGCAGTGTGGCAAAGCGTCTTTGGAATAAGTTCGGACAAGCAACGATTGAACGAATCACGCAGAACCCGTACATGCTCTGCGAAGAAGTCTGGGGCATCGGATTTTTAAAGGCTGACGAAATCGCGCAAAAAGTCGGATTCCCGAAAGATAGCCCCGAGCGATTCCAAGCAGCGTTGCTTTATACGTTGCAAGAAGCGTCTGTCAGCGATGGGCACGTATTTTTGCCAAAGAACGTGCTCTTGGAACGCACGTTCCGCAACTTGCGTTTAATGCAGGATGACGAAGGTGCCATCAACACGCTACTCGACGAATTCGAAAAAGCAAGCGAATCCGGACGCATCAAGCGCGAAGGCGACGACTGCTATTTCCCGCCACTCTACAACGCCGAACAGCGCATCGCAGAAAACATCAAGATTCGCCTACGCTACAACGAGCTTCCAACGGAAGGCTTCGAAAACGACCTTGCCGACTGGGAACGCGAGCACAAATTCAGCTTTGATCCGATTCAAAAGCGCGCCATCCAGATGGCACTTTCGCGAAAGATTTCCATCATCACAGGCGGCCCAGGCACCGGCAAGACGACCATCCTCAAGGGGATTCTCCACCTCGCCCGCCAAATGGAAGAATGTGTAAGCCTCACGGCCCCAACGGGGCGCGCCGCCAAGCGCATGGGCGAATGCTGTGGCGAGAAAGCCCGCACCATCCACCGATTGCTCGAAGTGGACCCGATTTCGGGCAAGTTCCACCGCGATGAAAACAATAAGCTCCAATGCAATTTGCTCATCGTCGATGAATTCAGTATGGTCGATACGTGGCTTGCCGCCTCGCTCCTCGAAGCGACGCCACTCAACGCGAGAATCGTTCTCGTAGGCGATGCCGACCAGCTCCCCAGCGTGGGAGCTGGCAATGTGCTGAACGACTTGTTGCGTTGCCCCAAGATTCCGAGCACCCGCCTTCAGCACATTTTCCGCCAGGCCGGCGGAAACGACATCGCCGACAAAGCATCTAAAATCAATCAGGGCATTAGCCCCTCGCCCATCGAAGGAACGAACTTCCACTTTTTGCCCTACGAGTCGGCCGATGAAGCTAAAGACATCATCGCCCGCCTCGTCACGCGCGGCATCAAGGAAAAAATCAACGTTGATACACAAGAAATGCAGCTCCTCACGCCGATGCGCAAAGGACCGCTCGGCATTTACGAACTGAACAACTTCTTGCAAGACCTCCTGAACCCCGGCAAGGAACGCATCAAGATTGCAAGCGGCAACTGGAGTACCGGCGACCGCGTGATGCAAATCCGCAACAACTACGACAAGAACGTGTTCAACGGAGACGTCGGCATTATCTACAAAATCGGGAAAGACACGAAAAAAATCACCGTCTTTTACGACGACAAAACCGTCGATTACGAGCCCGATGAAGCCGATGAGCTCATCCTCGCGTACGCCTGCACCATCCACAAGAGCCAAGGTAGCGAATACCCCGCCGTCATCGTCGTGCTAGATTCAAGCCACAGCATTATGCTACAGCGCAACCTCATCTACACAGCCATCACGCGTGCCAAAGGCCATGTGTGGATTTTGTCTGCACCGGGAGCGTTCTACCAAGCCGTGCGCAACAACCGCAGCACTCGACGATACACAAGACTCACCGAGAAGTTAGGCTAAAGCCGTGTAAGGCAATAAAACTCGCGAATCCTAAAACTTGTACAAAGGGATTTTTTTACCGTTTAATATAAACTTTCTGGAACGAGCTTTGCGTTTTCAGAGCGCGCCCACGAGCATCAAAACGCCGTTCTAAGCGGCGGGACAAATCTGTCGAAGCATCCTCACGCATTTCATTGGCGCGGATATTCGGCTTCAGCCCCGATTCTTCCTGAACATCAAGCGGCGCAGTCACAATCCTCGAAAGCGTCTTTTCGTCCACTTTCACGGAGACCTTGTACTTGCCCACACTCTTTATCGCAAGCGTTTCAAGCGTATCGCCTTCGAGCATCTTGCCATTTTTGTACCATTGGAAACCAAAACCTTTCGGTGCCCTAAGCGTAAGATTATCGACCTGTGTTACATGCAACGTATCCATTTGCAAATGGGCGTACACAATTTCTGCCAAGTGCTTTGCGCCCTCAACAGACGGATGTACCATATCTTCCAAATACCAGCTCGGATTATCAAGAGCACTAAAACGAGAATGCAAATCGATAACGTTCACGCCCTTTTCAATTCCCGCACGCAAAATTGCCGGATTCACACGACTCACGACAACCGAATCAAGAATGTTCCAATTCACGTTATTCACGTAAGGCGCAAGACAAATGAAAATGTGCGGTTTGGACTTTACCTGGAACGTGTCAATCAAAGCTTCAAAATCTGCGGTAATCGCAGAATCTACCGCAGCGTTCTGTGCCGAAGTGCTCCACTGCGTATAAGCTTTGGAATCGTTCGTGCCCAACTCAATAATCACCGTATCGGCCGCAAATTCAATCGCTGGAGCAAAACGATGGCCCTTCCAGTACGAAGCCTGATCGTCTTTCCGAACGGTTAGCGAACTCACGCCAAAATT
>CAMJNF010000166.1 GCA_946407235.1 uncultured Fibrobacter sp.
AGAAAAATGCGAATCTACCCGGCTCCAAGAAATACTGTGAACTTGCCCTATATTCCCCGGCGGGCAGGACGGTAAAGCCGTATGTGTCTTTTCCGCCACCCCAGCCAACGACGGCGTAGTCGAGGAATGCGGGGTATCCGCCATTTCCCCTTTCTGGCCATTCTTCAACTTCGGGCAGACGCCATCCGGGAGGGCATGCCGCCTTTGCTGCCTCGAAGGTGTATAGACGGCCATACTTATCGCAGTTTTCTTTCTTGTTGCCGTTGCACCAGCTCTTTACTCCGTCTTCCATTTCGTAATTGAGGTTTTCGGCCATCCAGATGCGTTCGCCGAGTTTCACGGTCCTGTACGTTTTGCCGTCTCGTGTGTCCGTAAACGTGGAATCGTTATCGGGCTTTGAAGATTCTGGAACAGGACCATCGCTAACTTCATAGACGATTTTCTTGAATTTGATGAATTTGGCATCTTTGTCTTCGGCATTTATGTCAAACCAGTGGTCGCTATTGCACAAACAAAGCGTCACTGAAGCATGTTCCTTTCCGCCATATTCGATTTCCAATGTATCGCCAGAACGTTTTGTTAAAAGACCATCATTGACAGCGCAGTAGTCTTGAATGTTCGAAATAAACACTTGGTAATTTCCCTCGTTATTGTGAAGGATGTATGCCTTGGGCAATTTTTCTAATGCTGCTGCAATGTCTGCGTCAAAGGCGGCTTGCTTTGATAAAACTATTTTATCAACAATCACTACATCTGGATTGCAGGCGCCAATTTTAAAGCTCAGGTTGTTGCTCGAACTAGATTGCTGTTTGCTTGATGATGATTCAAGGCCACTGTTGGGTTGCGATGACGAGGATTCCTGTCCTTGAATTTCGCTCGAAGAACTTTCGTTTTGACCTATCGTATTGTCGATTATGGTGGTTCCAGTCACGTCCGGAGAATCTGAACACGCCCAGAATAATGCTGCACATAACGGAATCAGTTGTAATGTCTTTTTCATGTTCATTTCTCCTTCCTTGAATTCGAGGATTCGATTTTGTCCGTAAGAGGGAATATTTGTAAGTTCATTTGATAGACCTGGTCGATAGTTTGGCATTCGTTGGCGATGTCAACAATCTTTTTGCGGAAAATGTCAGTTTCCTTGGAAATGCGGTCGTAAGTGGGTTTGTCGATGCCCATGGTGATGCCGGAAAAATTGCGTTCTTCCACGGAATCCTTGATGATGGACCGTACCGCAAGTTCGCTCATTTTCCTGTTCATGGTGCGTATGGCAAGAGGGATTGTTTCCTTGGATCCCCTTACTGTTTTTCGCGTTTGTTCGTAAGTCCCGTCCTCATTTTTTTGGAGCAAGTTCGCTTTGACGAGGAACTGCAAAATTTCGCGGACTTCGGCGGCTGTAACGCCTTGCCTTATTTTAGATGCGATTTCGCCAAGTGTCGCTCTTGGCATGATTGGGGCAAGTTCGCGGATAATGGGGCAGGCGGGCGTTTCGTAGTAGCGGAAGGCGTCTGCGTCGACAATGTGGATTTTGTTCATGCGTGCTTCGTGTTTGAGCTCGCTGAAGACGGATTCTTTTTCATTGTCGTTTTTGGCGTTCCCGAGTTTTACGAGCAGGGTAAAATAGGTGTAGTCGAACCCTTCGAGGCCCATGGCGCGTGCGACTTTTGGAATTCCCGGCTTGCTGAGGGTTGTCTGTCCGTCGCTAACCAGTTTCAGGTACGCCGGTGAAGCAAATCCTGCAAGACTTGCAAATTTTCGCCAAGTGAAATACGATTTTCTCTTGTGTTCGGCATAGAAATCTCGCATGTACTTGCGGTAATCTTGATATTCGGTAATCGGTTTCATACTTATAAAAATAAAACAAAAATTGCGTTTTTAGTACTAAAAAGTGAATAATTTGCATAAATAGTTTATATGAAATTAAAATATGAAACAAAAGCGTTTCATAAACATTTTCGTCCGTTGTCAACCATCGAAACTTTAATTCCTATGAATTTGACGACTATGATATAGACAAGAATTTATTATAATACCCTATATGCATATGATTTTCCCGTTAGCTTTGTTTTTTGTGTTTGCTGCTGTACAATCGTTCGGTGCCGTTTACTATGTGTCTACCGATGGAAATGACGACGCGGCGGGCACAAAGGACAAGCCTTTCGCGACGCTCAATAAGGCAAATGCCGTAGTGCATGCGGGTGATACCGTCTGGATTCGCGGCGGCATTTACGACTTACACGACACCGTTTTCTACGCACGATACAAGATGACGGCGGGCATTCTGTTGACGGCAAGCGGCGAGAGTGACTCTAAGCGCATCCATTATCTAGCGTATCCGGGCGAACGCCCGATTTTTGACGCTACAAACCTTCCCGTAGCTGCTGGCGAAGAGCATGGCGACGGCACACCCGAAGGGGCGATGTACACTTCACCTATCGTGATTGCGGCAAAGTACTTGCACTTGAAAGGCTTCGATGTTCGCAATACTCCCATGATTCACAATTCCAATTCCGGAATTTTTATTTACGCGAGCAAGCACATTTTCTTGGAGCAGATCGACAGCCACCACAATGCAGGGCCAGGATTCTTCGCTCACGATGGGGCTTCAGGTGGCGGCGGACATCTCTTTTTGAACTGCGATGCGCACGACAACTACGACCCCACGGATTGGCAGGGCGACGGCGAGAATGCCGACGGCTTTGGCGTACATTACCAGTACGACGGCGACACTACCAAGTTCATCGGTTGCCGCGCCTGGTGGAACAGCGATGATGGTTATGACGTGCTGGCTCAGGAATTCCCCGTTGTCGTAGAAAACAGCTACGCCATGGGGAATGGCTATATCCATTACGGGACAAGCAAGCCGCCTAACGGGAATGGCAACGGGTTCAAGATGGGATACAGCCGAAACGACAAAGGGAGGCACATCATTAGGAATTGCGTCGCCTGGAACAATGTGGCCACCGGTTTCTATTCGAACTACACGACCATCGGTAGCACATGGATCAACAACACTTCCTACAAAAATGGTGACCGCTCTTTTGGCATGCCCTCGACAATTTACGCTGAAGATGAAAGAACTCGCATTGCTGAAGTTGTTCCGTTAATGGGTGACAAGGCGCACGTGCTCAAGAACAATATCGCCTTCCCGAACAAACTCTCGCAAATCGGAACCTGCTGGGAGAAGATTTCAAGCCAGAACATCGACCATTATGTGGATTGCCCGGCTGGTGAAAATAACTCATGGAATTTGAATCTCGACTTGACAGAAGATGATTTTGAAAGTCTTGATGACCCGAGCATGACCGTGACCGGCGAAGACCTCTCGAAGATTCCGGGTATGCTTGGCCCGCGCAACGCTGACGGCAGCTTGCCTAACGTAGACTTCTTGAAGCTCAAGAAAGGGAGCCGCGCCATTGACAAAGGCGAAAATGTCGGGCTTCCGTTTGCTGGCGAAGCTCCTGATCTTGGTGCATTTGAATACGGACTTTCGAGCAGTGCTGTTGCGTCGAGCAGTTCTGCGAATGTTTTGTCTAGTAGTTCTGTTTCGACCTCTATTGTAATGCGTCCAGACTATTTTGCAAAAGCTTTTGGCTTGGCTACAGTGTTTGATTTGCAAGGGCGTTATCTAGGAATTTTGTCTGCGGAACAGTTACGCGGTAGCTCCATTACAAATGCGTTGCGAATAAAGTTTAGAGCTCCAGGTGTGTATTTGGTGCGGAGAGGTCGTTACTTGCAAAGGGTAAATGTTTGGTAATTAGAATAAATCCTTAAGCCTTTGTTAAATGGCCCTTTTTTTCCACAAAATTTGTAAAACCATAACCCAATCCATAAACCTTCTTCTAAAAATTTTACCTATATTTCCCATGTATAACTAACGCTTGGGTCCTTCGACTCCGGGCTTTATAAACCATTAACCACTGTTTACTAACCACTAACCACAGTTTACTACTTATGTCTGAATATTCTGAAAAGATGGACAAGGCCATTGAGGCCACCGAACGTGAATTTTCCAAGATCCGCGCTGGCCAGGCTAGCCCGGCTATCCTCAACGGCGTGCGTATTGACTATTACGGCACTCCGACTCCGATTTCTCAGGTGGCCAAGATTTCTGTGCCTGAACCGCGTATGTTGCTCGTGACTCCGTGGGAAAAGCAGCTCGTCGATGCTATTGATAAGGCAATCCTCGCCGCAAACATCGGCCTTACTCCGATGAAGGACGGCAACTGCATCCGCGTGACGCTCCCGATTCTCACGACTGAACGCCGTAAGGAACTTGCAAAGCTTGCTCGCAAGCATGCCGAAGATGGTCGCGTGGCTATCCGCAATATCCGTCGCGATGCTAACGATGCCATCAAGAAGAACAAGGATTTGCCGGAAGACGAAGTCAAGAAGCAGCAGGACGAAATCCAGAAGGCTACCGACAAGGCTATCGCCGAAATCGACCGTTTGCTCGCCGAAAAGGAAGCAGACATCCTCAAGGTGTAGTCCGGGGCTTGCGTGGCAAATCAACTTAGACATGTCGCTATCATCATGGACGGCAACGGGCGTTGGGCTCGAAGCCGTGGCTTGGAACGTTTCCTCGGTCACCGCAAGGGGACCGAGTCTACTATTGATGCTGTCGAAGTGGGTGTAAATCTCAAGCTCGAACACATGACCTTGTATGTTTTCAGTTCCGAGAACTGGGGACGCCCTTCCAAGGAAGTGGATTACCTGATGAACCTCCTCATTGAGATGGTGGTGAAGGAAATCCCTGACCTTATGGCAAAGAACGTGAAGCTTACGGTCATCGGTAATATGAACCGTATTCCCGAGAAGCCGCGTGCAAGTCTCCAGTCGGCAATTGATATTACGGCGAACAATACGGGCATGCAATTGAACCTTGCCATTTCTTATGGTGGCAGGCAAGAAATTGTAGAAGCAGCAAAGTCTATTGCTTCGCAAGTTGCTGCCGGCACGCTCAAGGTCGATGATATTGACGAAACTTTATTTGCAAAGAATCTTTATTTGAAGGGTGCTCCCGATCCGGATTTGGTCATCCGCACCGGTGGGGAATTCCGCCTTTCGAACTACTTGCTTTGGCAGGCTGCGTATAGCGAGTTCTATGTGACGGACACGCTCTGGCCCGATTTTACCAAAGAAGAATTCATGAAGGCTGTCGAATTTTTCAAGACCCGTGAAAGACGTTTTGGGAAGGTGTTGCATGAGTAATCTTGCGCAGCGATTGATAACGGCTTTTATTGCCATTCCAATTGTTTTTGTTTGTTTGTGGTTCAATGATTTTAGTCGCATTGGGCTGATGTGTTTTTTGGGTGCTGTGGGCGCTTGGGAATGGGCCGGCATGGCCTCCAAAATGTACGCGGGACCTGATACGCGTTACCTTTCGTTTGCGTCCTCTCTTGCATTGACGCTGGCGTGGGCGCTTTCCAAGGGCGGCTACTTTGGACTCCCGGCAGTGCCGTATGTGGTGGGCATGACGTTCCTTGCTGTGTTCGCGATTTACATCGGTGTTGCTTACGCGAAAGTTGAAATAGACCACTTGTTCCCTTGGCTCGTGATGCAACTCGGTGCACCGCTTTATGTGGGGCTTTGGGGCGGCATGAACGTGCTCATGATGGGCAACGGCCAAGGCTTCGAACATTGCTATCCGTTCATTTTGGTAATGACTTCGTGCTGGCTTTGCGATACGGTCGCTTATTTCTTCGGAAAGTTTGCTGCAGGCAAGGGGCCTTTTGGTCGTCATTTGTTTGCTCCGAGCATTAGCCCCAAGAAAACTTGGGAAGGCTCGATTGCGGGCTCCATTGCGACGATTGCATGGGTTGCCTACTGGGTCAAGTGCAGCGCTTCGCTTAGTTCGTTCGAAATAAATTTCACTTGGACTTCGGCAATTGTCATTGGGCTTCTGATAACTGTTGCAGGTCAGGTGGGCGACCTTTTGATGTCTGCGCTCAAGCGTTGGAGCGGCACCAAGGATTCCGGAAATCTTTTTGTAGGTCATGGCGGCGTGTTGGATCGTTGTGATTCATTCCTTTTGGCGGCTCCGGCTTTGTACCTGGTGCTAGACTTCTTGCAGAAACTCGCGTAACAAAAAAACTTGCATAACAAGTAATATGAAATCCCCGACCGAAGTGATGTGAACCCCGAAAGTTGGACACAACTTTCGGGGTTTTCATGTATAAGAA
>CAMJNF010000167.1 GCA_946407235.1 uncultured Fibrobacter sp.
TCAACAAGTAGCCCGCCACGTTCATGTTGCGGATACAGTTGAGTTCCTTGTACATTCGCTTGCCCACATCCGTTTCGTGGGTCGGGAACTTGAATTCTTCGTCGGGGAAACGCCACTTCAATCGTTCATTGCAAAGGTGCGTGATATAAATGTCGGAATCTGAACCCGGCTTGCACCAACGATGAACATTCTTGTCCCAAGCTTTCTGGTCATCGGCATCGAAAAATTCCGGCTGCGACAAGCGTTCTATTTCGGCGTTGTCTTCTTCGGTCAATGCATCTTCGGCAATCCCTTTTTCGGCGCAGTAATTTGCCTTGACCTTTTTCTTGCGATCCTTGATGATTCCCTTGAGCTCTCGTTCACGCACGACCGGATATTCCGAATCGTATTCCGCCTTCATGATCGACTTAATACTTTGGTACTCATCGGAGGCAAGGAACTCGTCGGGAATCTTGAATCGCGGCCAGAACTCGTCACCGATACCCGTCTTGACCGTAAAGTTACAGCGTTCCGCAATTTTGACCGTATTCTCGATGGCGCCCGGAATATGCCCGAACAATTCCACCATTTCTTTCTCGGTGCGGAAATAAAATTTATCCGTCGGAAAACGCTTATCTTCAAAATCGTTCAGCGTCACCTTGAGCGAAATGCAACGCAAGATTTTGTGAGCCGTCGCATCGTCAGGCTTGATATAGTGGACATCGCCCACCGCAACCACTTCTCGGCCATACTTCTTTGCAAGTTCTACGTTAAACTCATTAACGCGTTTTTGCTGCGGAATCCCGTTATCGCAAACCGAAATGTACAAATGGTCGTGATCGAAAATCTCGTTCAGCCGATCCATGTATTCGAGCGCAAGAGAATCCCTACCCGAAGCCACATTCTGTCCATAGCGGCTAAAAAAATCGCCCGCAATGGCAATAATGCCTTCCTTGAATTCGTTAATCGTCTCCAAAGGCACCGACGGAATTTCCGCCCAGCGGTCTCCGTCTTCGTAGCGATAACTCACGATGCGGAGCAGATTGTAATAGCCCTTTTCGTTCTCGACAAGAAGCGTCAATCGTTCAAATGTTGTCGGATCCTTTTGGCTTGCGCTCGGTGTGTCCACGTAAATATGGCAACCGTAAACCGTCTTGACCGGCGGAAGCCCTTGTTCCTTGCGCTTCTTGTTCAAATCCTTTCCGCGCGTCTGGATTTCCAAAATACCGAACATAGCACCATGGTCTGTCAAAGCGACAGCAGGTGCATTTTCTGCTGCGGCAGCCGCCAAAATATCATCCAATCGGGCCGAAGCCTGCAAAATCGAAAATTCAGAATGAGTCTGTAAATGAACGAACGCCATGCTTGCAATTTAGTAAAATGAAAAATCCCAGCTCGAAAGCCGGGACCTTTACAAGATTTATTTAAAGACTACTTAGATTCTGTCGTATCAGCCACAGGAGTTTCAACCTTCACAGCAGCCGTATCCTTATCTTCCTTGATTGGGATAATAATAACCACCGAATCCTTTACATCTTCCTTGGGCTGAGCCTTTTGTTCATCCTCTTCTACGTTCTTCACTTCCACTTTCACTTCATAACGCGGAACGGTAGAGATTCTGAGCTGGTCGAAATCGCCAGAAGTCGTCATCGAAGAATGTTGACCCGGGCCTTCCATGCAGCACCAAGACTTGTAACCAATCACGACAAGGTTTTCATTCGCATAACGGTCAGACGGTTGATACCCTTCTTCATGAGCCTCGCTTGCAATCATTTCACCATTGACCCAGAGGCTCATATAACCATCGCCCCACTGGCCAGCAATCAGATTCCAATCCTTTTTCAGTTCAACATCACCATTGACAAAGTAATGGATATCGGCATGATTCTTCTGGAAAATGAGTTGGCCATTCTTCACAAAGAAATGGACACGGGCACCATCGTTACCGAGAAGAGTACGTGCGGACTTCTGACCAAAATCCTTGCCCGGGCGGAACCAAAATTCAACCGTACCGGCAGCCATAGGATCAATCAAGTTGATTCCAGTCTGGATGTTTTCGCCATCCTTCAAGGAAATCGCCTTGCCGCAAACACCATCCACTAACGTTCCTGATTCGTATTCCGATTCAAGTTCGTCCAAGTAGAGGGTTTTGTCATCCATCTTCAAAGCCGAAGCCTTGCAAACTCTTTCTTCCTTTTTCTTTTCAGGCTCTTCTACCGGAGTATCCTTCTTTTCCTCCGTAGATTTTTCAGCAATCAAAGAATCCGGCAAAGCGTAACGGGTATTATTCGAAATACGGAACTGGTCGAAAGAACCCGATGTCGTCATAGCTTCATTCTGGCCAGGACCTTCCATGCAGCAGCTGGACTTGTATCCAATCACGATAAGGTTTTCAAACGGAATTGCTCGTTGAGCAGGCGCATAGCCCTTATCATGCTTCCAGTAACCGACAAGTTCGCCATTGAGCCACAAGCTCATGTAACCATCCCCCCACTGACCGGCAATCAAATTCCAATCATCGGTCTTAAGAGATGCCTTGCCTTTCACAAAGAAATGCTCATTGTGATGGTTCTTCTGGAAGAAAAGTTCACCAGCCTTGTAGAAGAAATGGATTCTTGCGCCATCATTGCCAAGAAGCGTCCTTGCCTTCTTATCAAAGAAATCCGCATTCGGACGGAACCAGAATTCGACTGTTCCAACACTCATAGAATCAATCAAATTCACACCGAGCGGTGCAACTTGGCCTTCGTTAAGCTTGAGAGCCTTACCACAAACACCTTCGACCTGTTCACCTTCGTCAAAAAGTGATTCCAGTTCATCGAGGTAGCGTGTATTTTCATCCATCTTGAGGGCTGGAGCAACGCAGCGCACATTGGAACGCGTCGTCACACCAATAATGGGGGCATTATCCTCCTTTGATAGCGAATCGAAGTAGCTAGCAATACTGCCGCGTTCGTTGATTCGCGCCCACATCTGCTTGACTTCGTTCTTCTTATAGACACCCTCATCTGCTTTTGCAATCGGGTCAGAAGAACTACTGTCAGAGCAACCCACAATGAATGCTCCCACTGCAATCAAGGATCCTGAAAGCCACTTTACCATCTTTGTGCTCATGCATCCTCCTACAAGGCGGTTAACAATTTCACTGAAATGGAAATTATCAAATAATTCACCCATTGGCAATTTTTCATCCAAGCTATTTTTGTAAACTTCGATTTACAAAAGGCTTTTTTTATCATAATGATACACTTGTACAAAAAACATCCACGAAATTATGTATTTTGCAATCGAACAAGCTATTTTCATAGCACCATAAAGGCCTCAAAAAAGATGAGCAACACAGCCAAAAAAGCCCAAGAAATTGCACCCAAAATTGCTATAGACGCACGCATGGTCAACAAGTCCGGCATTGGCACCTGCATCCAGCATTGGCTCAAAGACGTCGGTTACGCTATCGCTCTTGGCGATCCCAAGGAGCTTGAAGTTTATGACAATGTAGCCACACACATTCCCTTTATCAGCAGCATCTACGGCTATAAAGAGCAACTGAAGTTTCCCTACCGCGCACTCCGCAAGCAAAAGCCCGATGTATTACACGTTCCCCACTGCAACGTGCCTTTATTCTACCGTGGGAAAATGCTGGTCACAATCCACGACCTCACCCACTTAGTCTACCCCGAATTTTTACCGTTCAAGCTAGTCCACCTTTACTTTAAATTCATCTTCTGGTTTGTAAGCAAAAGAGCAAATAAAATAATTACAGTTTCCGAAAGCACCAAGCGCGACCTTTTGCGATTCTATAAAATGGACGAATCCAAAATAAAGGTCATCCCCCTTGGTGTCGGGTCTGAATTCGTAAAAAAATCGCCCTGCGAAATCGATTACCTGTACGAAAAATTCAACCTTCCCCGAAATAAAAAAATCCTGCTTTACGTCGGGAACTTGCTCCCGCATAAAAACCTGAACGGGCTTCTGGAAGGTTTTGCGCAAATGAAAGGCAAGGAAAATTGCCAATTGCTCCTCGTCGGAAAAGCGTTCAGCGGGCGCACCACGGCCACCCGCGAAAAGGAACTCGGGCTCGAAAGCCTCACAACACACGTGGGAATGGTAAGCCAGGAGGACCTCGTCGCATTCTACAACCTTGCAGACCTATTCGTGCTCCCCTCGCTTTACGAAGGATTCGGCCTCCCCGTGCTAGAAGCGCTCGCCTGCGGGACTCCCGTCATTTGTTCCAACACATCGTCGCTCCCCGAAGTCGGCGGAAATGTGGCAAAATATTTCGACCCCAAAGATGCGACAAGCATTGCCCGCGCCCTCGAAAATTCAATCCATGACAAGGGTAAATACGATGCAGAAATCAAGGAATGGGTCAGCAATTTTACTTGGGAAAAATGCGCCGAAAAAATAAGGCGAGTCGCTACCGAACTCGCCACATCACGTAAATAGCACAAGCAAAGGCTATTTCTTGAGTTTTGTCAGGAATCCGTACTGGAACGGGATAAAGCTCGAATGGCTCAGCAAGTTCGGCATGAACTTGAGCTGTTTGCGAATACCCACAATCTTTTCAACTTCGAGACCGTTTTCTTTTGCAAAGCGGACAAAGCTTTTCTTTGTCCAGAACGTCTTATGATTGATATCCAGGACGCCCAAAGCATGTTCGCCTTCGTCCGGCTTGAAATAGCGGAAATCCCTCGTAATCAAGATCTTGAGGATATTCTCGATGCAAAGGAAATTCGGCAAAGAAACGAGGATGTGTCCATCCGGATTCAAGTGCTTTTTGCAGAAATTGATCAAATCTACAGGGTCGTTCACATGCTCCAAAACATCGCACATGACCACCAAGTCAAACTTGCGGTCCTCAGTGTATTCCTCGTAAAAGCCGTGATGGTATTCGTTAAAACCGCCTGGGAACTTGTCTGCCGTCTGGGCATCCGTCCTGTTTTCGGGTTCAATGGCAACTTTATAAGAATCCTTCGGGTAAATCACGCAATTCATACCGGCGCCAGCACCAATTTCCAAAACGCTCTTAGCGTCCTTGGGAACGAGCGAAGCGACATCATAACGAACTTTATTCCGATACATAAAAACCTCTGCATCCAAATGTAATTTTTTACCGGATAAAAATGCTATTTTTAGAGGCAATGGCAACAAATAAAACAGGCATCAGGCTATTTGCCAAGCGGTTTATCCAACTTTTGGTCAGCGTTGGAGGGTTTGCATACATTTTCTACAAAATCCCGATAAGCGAAGTGGTCAAAAACTGGAACATCGGGATGACTCCATGGATTATCGCCATGCTCATTGCAGCAACGCTTGTCATGCTCATCCAGGCGAACCGCTGGAAAGGACTTTCAGTGCAAGGTCCCGAGATCCCGTTCAAGGCGTACTACGCCTACACGGCCATGGGGTACTTTTTCAACAATCTGCTCCCGACCGGTTTTGGCGGTGATGCCGTAAAATCGCTTGCGTTCGGGAAAAAATTCAACCAGACAAGCCAATCCGTTTCGGCCGTTTTGCTAGCACGCATTCAAGGGCTACTGGCCATGTTCCTGTGTTTCTTCATCGCGCTCCCGTTTGCGCTGACCCAAACAGATATTCCCTTAGTTTACACCATCACGATGACGGTTGCGCTGCTGACCTGCATGGTCTTTGTCGTGCTTTGCCTATTCTCGGACAAAATTCCGATTCCCAGATTTTTGACGGACCGGCTCTCGTTTATCCCGAAGTTACAAACAAGCCTTTCAATTTACCGCCAGCACAAGAAACAGATTCTGCTTTCTTCGTTGGATTCACTGTGGCTGCAGCTATTGACTTTATTTATAGCCTATGCTTATTTCCGAGCCGTCGGAGTCGATATCGACATCAGCATTTTAGTCGTTTTCACAAGCATCACCACCGTCGTTTCGATGCTCCCGATTTCGTTAAACGGCATTGGCATCCGTGAAGGAACACAAGTCGCTCTTTTCACAGGAATCCTCGGGATTCCGGCACCAGTCGTTCTGTCGGCAGGACTGTTGGGATACATTCCACTTTTGTTCCAAGCCGCCCAAGGCGCCGTCGTTCTTTTGGCTAAACGAGAGTGAATTTAGACAAGTGATAGTCACAAGCCACCCCTAAGAGGGGTGGCTTGCTTTGCCCCTAGAAGGGGCCGTT
>CAMJNF010000168.1 GCA_946407235.1 uncultured Fibrobacter sp.
CGAGCAGGCTGAAAATCTTGAGGCTGTCGATGAACTTGAAGGCTTCTGCCTGGCCACCCTTTACATCGAACGTGAATATGGAACCACCGCCGTTCGGGAAGTACTTGGTGTAAAGTTCATGCTGCGGATGATCCTTGAAGCTCGGGTGGTTGACCTTTGCAACCTTCGGGTGCTTGGCGAGGAATTCGAGAACCTTCTTGGTGTTTTCCACATGACGGTCAAGGCGGAGCGAAAGCGTTTCAGTGCCCTGCAAGAGGAGGAATGCATTGAACGGAGAAATTGCTGCACCTTCGTCACGGAGAAGAATGGCGCGGATGTAAACGATGTAAGCTGCTGCGCCAGCTGCTGCCGTGAAAGGCACGCCGTAGCTCGGGTTCGTTTCGGTGAACTGCGGGAACTTGCCGGATGCAGCCCAATCAAACTTGCCACCGTCAACAATCACGCCACCGAGAGTCGTACCGTGACCGCCGATGAACTTCGTTGCAGAATGCACGACGATATCAGCACCGTGTTCGAGCGGACGAATCAAGTACGGAGTACCGAAGGTGTTGTCGATCACGACCGGAATCTTGTTCTTGTGAGCGAGTTCGGAGATGGCCTCGATATCCGGGATGTCGGAGTTCGGGTTGCCGAGCGTTTCAATAAAGACGAGCTTCGTGTTGGACTTGATAGAGCTTTCGACTTCCTTGAGATTGTGGATGTCGACGAAAGTCGTTTCAATGCCGAACTTGCTGAGCGTATGTTCAAGGAGGTTGTAAGTACCGCCGTAGATGGAGCGCTGTGCGACCACGTGGTCACCCTTGCGGGCGAGAGCCGTGATGGCGTAAGTAAGAGCTGCTGCACCAGAAGCGACTGCGAGACCTGCGATACCGCCTTCGAGAGCAGCGATGCGCTTTTCAAAAACGTCCTGCGTGGTGTTGGTGAGGCGGCCGTAAATGTTACCAGCATCCTTCAGGTGGAAACGGTCAGAAGCGTGCTGAGCGCTGTGGAACACGTAAGAAGTGGTCTGGTATATAGGAACTGCGCGGGAATCGGTTGCCGGGTCTGCCTGTTCCTGACCAACGTGGAGCTGAAGAGTTTCGAAATGGAGCTTGTTCTGAGTCGTCATAGTATTATAATTCCTTGTGCGCCTTTGCGCGAGATATCGCAATCGCCCGATCGTTTTGTTACTGTTGGCGTCGGGCGACGCGATTGTTAATAGGTTTGCTCAAATCTGAGCGTTAAATTTTTGCGGTATTAGGCCCGCTTGCCTTCGGCTAGATTACACATTCGACATCGCATAGCGAAATCCTCCAGGCTTTTCCCTTTCGGGGTGCCTCGTTCGTTTGACGGGTTTAATTTAAAAACTTAAACCTACTAGTCCAATAGGAAAGTAGGGAGAATTATAAAAATTTTTAAGAAAATTGCTGTTCTTATAGTCTTTAGCTATAACAAGACCACGGTTTTGATAATAACAAGGTGTTTTGAGGGGTAAATTTGGCTTTAATAATTGTAAATTGGGTGAATCTATGAAAAGTAAGCTTGAAAAAGTATTTATTGCGCTAATTGCGGTGTGTATTGCGCTTGCGTTTTCAGGTTGCAAAGAAAAAGAATCACAAGTAGAAAATATTAATGATTTGCCTGTAGCTCGCGCCCTCAAAGTTGACGCAGAAGAAAAACAAGATTCTAGTGATGTTGCGTTTAGTTTAAAAGGCAGCTTTGTTTTGTCTGAGGAATCTATAAAGCAATCAGAACGCATTCATCTTTCTACGGAAGATATAAAGCGGGCAGAACGCAAACAACCTGGTCCTCGTTCGGCTTCTCGACCGTATTTTAATCCTAAAGATTTTAGTATAAAGAGTGAAAATGGTGAGGGCCGTGCCGCTCCTGATATTATGAAGGTTTTGCGTCGGCGTGTTCCTGAACTTCGCCTAATCTACAACAAGCATTTAGAAAAGAAACCTGGTTTTGAAGGTAAGATTGTTATAGAATTCACGATTACACCGAAAGGTAAAATCACCAATATTTCCATTGTTTCTTCAAATACTTATTTCGAAGAATTTGATAGTGAAATTGTGAAAGCTGTTAGTCGTTGGAAATTTCCCAAGATTAAATCCGGCAATACAATGGTCAAGTTGCCGTTTTTGTTTTATGAATGATTATTGTAAGTAAAATTTATTATTTGACGAGTGTTTTCCCATTGCCATTTTGACAATATATCCATAAAACATTGTTTTGTGATAGAGAAATCCCCTTTGTTAGGGGGTATTTTTTTATGCAGGAATATGAATGGGAGGACTCTATGAAGTTCGGATCTACTTTGTCTTTGACAATTTCTGCCGGTTTGGTTTTGGCAGCATCTGCTTTGGCTCAACCTAATGATGAATGGAATGGCAAGCCAAGAATTTTTGGCGTGAATACATTGAACCCACACGTGACTTCGATGCCGTACTCTACGGTTGAAGAAGCTGTGAAGGGTGACCGCCACGCTTCTGAATGGTATCAGACGCTTGCTGGCAAATGGCGCTTTTTCCACGTCGAAAAACCGAGCCAGCGCAACAATGATTTCTACAAGGATAATTACGATGTGTCCAAGTGGGACGAAATCAAGGTGCCGAGTTCTTGGCAGCTCTTGGGCTACGACCATCCGATTTACACGAACGTTATTTATCCGTGGTCTCAGAACAACCGCGTTTCTGCACCGTATGCTCCGACGGATTTTAACCCGGTCGGTCATTATCGCCGTACGTTCACGGTTCCCGAAAAGTGGGATGGCAAGCGCATCCGTTTGCACTTCGAAGGTGTTGAATCCGCTTATTACGTTTGGGTGAACGGCAACTACGTCGGCTATAGTGAAGATACTTTCACGGGCCATGAATTCGATATTAACAAATACCTCCGCAAGGGCGAAAATAACATCTCTGTGCAGGTGTTCCGCTGGTGCGACGGCTCTTGGCTCGAAGACCAGGACTTTATCCGCCTTGCCGGTATTATGCGTGATGTCTATATCTACGCTGTTCCTGAAGTTCATATTCAGGACTTCCAGATTGATGCAACTCTTACGAACGGTTACAAAGACGGTCTCTTGAAAACGACCGCTTGGATTTACAACTCGACCGATAAGGAATCTGGATCATACTCTGTAGAACTTTCCTTGTACGATGCTTCCGGTGCCGAAGTTATCAAGCCGACATCCCAGAAGGTTTCTGGCATTGGCTCGAAGGGCGGTGAAAAATCCGTACACTTCGAAATCCCGTATTCTTCTCCGAAGCGCTGGTCTGCTGAAACGCCGGATCTCTATACCGCTGTGCTCACGTTCAAGGATGCTGATGGCAAGATTCTTCAGGTCGAAAGTAACAAGATCGGTTTCCGTAAGATTGAAATCAAGAAAGAAAATGGTGCTCCGCGTTTGTTAGTAAATGGCATGCCGGTGAAGTTCCATGGTGTAGACCGTCACGAACTCGATCCGGATAATGGCCGTGCAGTCACTTACGAACGCATGGAAAAAGACGTCATTCTTATGAAGCAATTCAATATCAACGCGCTTCGTATGTCGCACTATCCGAACAATCCGTATATGTACGATCTCTGCGACAAGTATGGTATCTATGTGATTGACGAAGCCAACGTTGAAAGCCACGGTGCCAATAACGATCTTCCGAAGAACAGCGATGATTGGCGCGCTCCGGCTGTGGACCGTTTGAATTCCATGGTGCAGCGTGACAAAAACCATCCGTCCATTATTCTTTGGTCTCTCGGTAACGAAGCCGGTAATGGTAACGTATTTGCTTCTGAACGTGAACGTGCTCATGCCATTGACTCCACGCGCTTTGTGCATTACGAAGGCGACTGGAACAATGCCGATGTGAACAGCTGGATGTACTTTGGTCCTGAAGCTGTCGCTAGCTACAACGATGCTAATAAGCCGATTATGTTGTGCGAATATGAACACGCTATGGGTAACTCTGTGGGTGACTTGCAGGAATACATGGATGCCTTCTATGGCAACCCGCGCTCCTTCGGTGGCTTCATTTGGGATTTCATTGACCAGGGCCTCCGTCACAAGGGTACTCCGTACTTTGAATTCGGTGGCATGTGGGGCGACTGGCAGAACGATGACAACTTCTGCGCTAACGGCCTCGTGTTCCCGGATCGTGCAATTCAGCCGGAAATGTGGGAAGTCAAATACCAGTATGCACAAGTCCGTGTAAAGAATGTTGATGCTGCCAAGGGTAAGATTGAAATCGAAAGCCGCTACCTCTACAAGAATCTCGGTGATTTCCTCGATGCGTTCTGGCAAATTAAGGAAAATGGCAAGGTTATTGAAGAAGGCAAGATTGATGGTTCTCTGTTGAATATCGGTCCGAATGAAAAGAAAACTGTGACTATCAAAATGCCTGAAATCAAGACGACGGTTGGCGCAGAATACTTCCTTGATGTCGATTTCCGCTTGAAGAAGGATGAACTTTGGGCGAAGGCTGGTCATAGCGTTGCTCATGAACAGTTCGGCATTGACTTGGGACAGCTCTGGTCTACTGAAATCGATATCAGTTCGATGAGTGCAACCAAGGTTAATAAGAGCAATGGTCTTACAATCGAGGGCAAGGATTTTACAATCAAGTTTGATGAAAGAAGCGGTATGCTTGCAAGCTACGTTCTTGATGGCGATACGATTATCAAGGATGGCGGACGCCCGAACTTCTGGCGCGCTCCGACCGATAACGACAAGGGCTTCAACATGGAACGCGGCCACGGCGAATGGCGCAGCGCGAGCAAAAAGCGTAACGTGACATCCGAAGTCAAGGAAGTTTCTGCTCAAGAAACTCAGGTGACTTTCAACTTCAGCTTCCCGGATGTCGGCAGCTCCAAGATGAAACTCACTTACTATGTCTACGGCAGTGGTGATATCGTTGTGGATTACACGTTCAATCCGGATCGCACCAAGAGCTATATTCCGAATGTCGGTACGCTCTTCACGGTTCCGGGTGGTTATGAAAAGGTTCGCTGGTTTGGCCGCGGCCCGGACGAAAACTACATCGGACGTAATCGCGGTAGCTTCATGGGTCTTTACTCGACATATGCCGATTCTATGACGGTCATGTACATGGAAATTGGCGAAACGGGTCAACGCACCGATGTGAAGTGGGCAACACTTACGAACGAAAAGACGGGCAAGGGCCTCATGATTGTGGGTAATCCGCGTCTCGAATTCAGTGCCCAGCATTACACTCCGGAACAGCTTTCCGATGTGAAGCTCCCGTGGGAACTCAAGCGTGACAAGGACATCACTCTCCGTGTAGACTTGCATCAGATGGGCCTCGGTGGTATCAACTCTTGGGGCGCCGAACCAATGCCTGCTTACCGCTTGAACGCAAACAAGGAATACTCTCATACGTTCCGCATTGCTCCGATTCGCAAGCAGTTGAACGACCCGACGGAATACTCTCTCCTCGGCTTCAGAAACTTCGGCTGGAACAAGGAAATTTCGCCGGCGAAGTACGGTCCAGATGAAATTGAAAAGATTTATACGGACGATGAAGGTAAGGGTGATATCACGGCTCTTCCGGGTAAGACGAAGGCTCCGATTTTGAAGGCTGCAAACAAGGAATACGATGTCTTTGATGCTCAGGGCAAGAAGGTTGGCTTCTTCTCGACTCGCGGTGTCGAAGATCTCCATGCAATGACTTCTCTGGTGGTCAAGACTTCCGGCGTGTATGTGGTCAAGTCCCAAAAGGGCGGCCAAGCTTTCCGCGTCACCGTCAAGAAGTAAAAATTAATCGATTGAAGAACTGTCATCGCGAGGCTTGCAACATGCCCCGCGATGACTTTTTTATACCCCGGTTTGTCACCTTAGCCTGTCACCCCGCACTTGTTGCGGGGTCACCTTCTTGAGACTTTTTTGATGTCACCCCGGATTTATTCCGGGGTCACCATTTAAGAAGATCCAGTGAAATTTTTTATAGAAAATGCATTGATAAAAAATCAATGAGAAGAAATCTCCAGCTATATGAAATCCCCTCTTCGAGGGGTATTTTATATATGCAAGATTCCTGTCATCCTGAGCGAAGTCGAAGACTACTCAGAAGGCGAGTGTTGCAAAAATGAG
>CAMJNF010000169.1 GCA_946407235.1 uncultured Fibrobacter sp.
TCAAATGGCTACCTTCGGTGCAGCGGAGATTCTGGAGAAGATTCTGCACCGAGACGCTGGCAGCCTTTTTATCGAGACGCTGCGATTCGACCGCCTTCGGTATTTGCGAATGCGCAAATCCATTTCAGGTATTCATCTTGCCAAGACTGTTTAAATTCAGCGTATTGACATTCTTTAACCAAAACTTTCGTAGCCATGCAGCCTCCATGTAGCCGCGTTCGCGGCTGGTTGATGTTAGAGGCGTCCCCTTTACCCCGAAATCCCGGAATAAAAAAAAGACGCATTTCTCCATTAGACGGAGAAACACGTCGGGCATTAATGTACCTAATATTCAGAATCTTGGCTAGGGGAGCAAGAAAATTTTACAAGAGGAACTTGTAAGCAATCCTTACAAGTTGGGAACCACGAAAGGGTGAACTTATGTTCTCCCTCTATTTCGTAAACACCGTTTACGAAATTCGGAGAAGTCCAAATCGTTCGCCAATGGCGAACGATTTATAAAATGAATCCAGCTTAATGTGAAATTTGGGGTATCCGAGATTTGACAATCACTGTCTGTCAAATTGCTGTATATTTTCCCAGCCATTTCACCGGATTGGGTGGTATTGGGTAGTTTATTGGGTAAATCCTTCACTTCCCGCTCCGGGCTGCGGCGATCTCGGCGTTTATCTCGTCGAGCGTCATATCTGCAGCAGGGCCGCGCTGGGCCTGCCCGCGCAATTCCAAGAAAGCATTCCACCCTGGGTTTGCACCATAAACATCGAATGGCCAGCGCGCCTCATTCACGAGCATTGTCTGTGTAAACAAGCCGATGATTTCGAGGAACTCGCGGGGCGTCACGACAATGGGGCTCTTGGGAAAATGCTTCACATTTCCAGTTATCAAGTGTGTCTCGGCCACATTCCCATGCGCCAGGGCAACGGAATAGAAAACAACGTCTTTGGGGTCGGGCATGTCTTCGACAATGGATGCCAATTGCGACTCGTGAACACTCAAGGATTCTATTTGAGTTATGGTTTCGGCAATCCGTTCCTTGGCGAAACCAAACTTCTCGCGATTCAGAACGACCTTGTATTCTTCCAGAATCTGCGCATTGACAACGGGAACGACACGCCCTTCAAAAACAGATTGGAGTACGAGACCCGGAACGGAGTCCCACTTCAAAAGAGCGGACACAATGACATTTGTGTCAATGACGGCAAAGAACTTCACTTCCCGCTCCTGGCTGCGGCGATCTCGGCGTTTATTTCGTCGAGCGTCATGCCTGCGGAGCCGGCCTTCTCGGCATCGGCGGAAAGTTGCTGCATGGTCCGGAGCATGCGACTCGCAACCGGGTTCGCGTTATAGAACACACGCCTGTCTGCGGCATACGCCGGAGCATCGGCCGAGGCGACATCGAACGGTATGCGGCGCTCGCGCACGACTGCCCGCGCAAAGACATTTATGGCGGTACTCATTGACATCCCAAAATCCTCGCACAGCTTGTCGAAGTCCTTTTTAAGGTCGCTGTCCATCCTGATGCTAAAGGTCGTCTGAGCCATACACTCACCTCTTTTTTACTAAAAATACATAAAAACAAACCAAAATGCAACCGTTTGTGTTACAAATTATGCTATCACGCGTAGTTTGGCGTGGCCATATGTCTAGTTTTTTCGAATTTTTAGACATATCCAATCGCATATGTCTAAAAAAAGCCGTTTTTTATACACGTTTGGGACTAATGCGTCAGTTACAAGGAATTATTTGACGGCAGACATTGTTGTGCACTATATGGCGTGGCTAAATGCTGCGCTATTTATATGTTTTCTGGGAACCTCTCACAACCGTTTATTATATGTCCCTACAGCAGAACATCGGCGTAGCCCTCAGGGCGTTGCGTGCGCAAAAAGGCGTCTCGCAAGAAAGACTGGCACTTGAAACCGGCATCGGCCGGCGCTACATGAGCGATATCGAGAACGGACGCCGGAACGTCTCGCTCGAAATCATCGAGAAGATTGCCGCATACTTTGAGATGAGCGCGAGCGAACTCGTCGAGAGAATCGAGACGGCCGATTACCCACCCCTCACGCTGAACGGACTCAAGGACATTCTTTGCGAGCGCGGCTACGAAGATGCCGTGGTACTCGAAAGCCCCGATTATCTTTCGGCAATTGTTGGCGTAAGTGAAGATGGACGCGTCATCTACGATTACGAAAAAATGGCGCGGTGCCTGATGGAAACCGACGGCATGGATTATGAAGAAGCGACTGAATTCATCGACTTCAACACCATCGGAGCACTGCCGTACATGGGCGAGAAACGACCGATAATTTTGAATAAGATTGAGGGGTGATTTGTGAGATACTTGTATTCAGATGTATTTGGCAATTTCCTCCGCAAGGATTCCGAATCTATTTTTGGTGAACTCGTTGATAACTATCATGGCGAGATTATAGGCACAACGAAAGAAGCCTGGAAAGGCGAGATTGCGTTATTAAAGAAAGTGCTTGTGCCGTGGTCTAGCGAGAATGCGCAAATCATCTTTGAATACAACATTCCGCGTCTTGGCAAGCGAATAGACGTTGTTCTACTGTTGCAGGGCTTGATATTTTGCCTTGAATTTAAAGTCGGGCAAAAAGCGGCATTGCAGGCAGACGTTGAGCAGGTAATGGATTATGCGCTGGACCTCAAGAATTTCCACCTATTCAGCCACGACAAGAAAATAATTCCAATCCTTATCCCGACCCAGCATCAATCCTCAACAACGGAATTTAAGCCTTCCGTCTATGACGATGGTATTTACAATCCGCTCATTACAGGTGAAGAAGGCCTTCAAGAACTTATCGAAAAAGTCTTGGAACATGCTGGCGTTTCCTCGCAAGATGAAAATACCGAGAACTGGCTTATCAGCCCCTATTCACCGACTCCGACAATCATTGAAGCCGCACGGACACTATACGAAAATCACTCTGTCGAAGATATAACAAGACATGAAGCGGACAAGGTTTCAACGGATCAAACCATCGACTACATCCTAAACGTCATTGAAAACAGCAAAATCAACCGCGAGAAAAGTATTTGCTTTGTGACCGGCGTTCCTGGCGCAGGGAAAACGCTAGTCGGCCTTGACATAGCCGTAAAACAAACATATAAAGACGGCGTAAAGGATAAAGAAAACGGAGCCGTTTATCTCTCTGGCAATGGGCCGTTGGTCGCTGTTTTGAAAGAAGCGTTAGCACGTGATAATTGGCGCAAATGCAAGGAAAAAGGCGAAAAGAAAAAGCTGAGCGATTCGCAGCGTGAAGTGGGTGAATTTATTCAGGTGATTCACAATTACCGCGACAACATGCTGGCAAAAATCAAGAATCCGGTCGAAAATGGAATAGTCGAAATTGACCCAACAAAAGCAGTTAAGCCAGACGAAGAAACAGGCTTTGGCGAAGTAGAACACGTTGCCATTTTTGACGAAGCGCAGCGCAGCTGGACGCAGAAACGCATTGCCGATTATCTCAAACGCGGTGGAACATATGGGAACAAACTCAAGGTTCCAAATTTCCCTATGTCGGAGGCCGAATTTCTGATTTGGTCCCTTGATCAACGCGAAGACTGGGCTACAATAATTTGCCTTGTCGGTGGTGGTCAAGAAATCAATACCGGTGAAGCAGGTATTGCAGAATGGATTGAGGCGCTAAACAACAAGTTTAAGAAATGGAAAGTCTATATTTCTGATAAACTTACTGAACCCGAATACGCCGAAGGTCAAGTCACGGAAAAACTGGAAGGCAATTCGAACGTTCGTTTCTCTGACAAGTTGCATTTGGCCGTTAGCCTGCGTTCGTTCCGAGCAGAAACTCTTTCCAATTTCATTCATTCACTGTTGTCATTCAATGTGAATGCGGTAGATTTGTATCAGGAGATAAAGAAGAGAAAATATCCAATTCTGCTCACGCGCGACATGGACAAGGCTCGCCAATGGCTCAGGGAACACGCTCGCGGCAATGAACATACCGGAATTCTTGTAACCAAAGTGGCTGCGCGGTTCAAGCCCCTTGCCGTCAACGTACTTGCGCAAGGCGACGAAAACGCAATCCACTGGTTCCTTGAAGACAAAACTGACATTCGCTCGTCAAACTATCTCGAAAATGCAGCGACAGAAATTCAGGTGCAGGGCCTAGAACTTGATTACGCGTGTGTATTGTGGGACGCCGATATGAGATGCGAAAACGGTTCCTGGACTTACCACAAGTTCAATGGCAAGGACAAATGGAATCCCGAAAATAATGATGAAAACAAGAAATATATGCTGAACGCCTATCGAGTCCTTCTTACGCGCGCAAGGCAAGGCTTGGTTATTTGCGTTCCCGAAGGTAATTCCAACAAAACGCCAGAAGGTTTCCCCGAAGACCCAACAAGGCTGCCGGAGTTTTACGACGGGACTTATAAATACCTGAAATCGCTAGGATTGGACGAAATTTAAAATCGTATTTATTGGGCCGTTTAAATAACAGCCTTCTTTATATACACACGCCCAGAATGTGCTCTATATGGCGTGGCATTTTTTCTTGTGGATTATACGTTTCAAAAAGAACGTTGTACGAAAACAACGTAAAAGCAAATTTAAACCGCAAGAGATTATTATGAAATTATCCTTCAAAGAAGGCGATTGGGTTGATTTCGATACTTGGACAACTGAATTTGGCGTTAGTGGGCAAAGTGGAATAAATGTTTCTAAAGCAAATCGATTAATCGTCTGCATCACAGACAACCCTCCTTATGAAGATGATTGGTACAGTAATGACCAATGGGATGGCATTCGATTCACAGGACAAGGACTTGAAGGCAATCAAAAACTAGAAAAAGCAAACAGATCTTTAAAAGAGGCTGCAGACACAAACACAACCATCCACGTTTTAAGAAAATCTCTCAACGAAAACGGCAAGTATCGTTATCTTTATTGTGGTATTTTCGTCTTAAAAACACTCCCGAGAAAAGCAGAACAAAAAGATATTAACGGGAACAAAAGGAATGTTTTTGTATTTAATTTAGCCGCAAAAAATGGCCGCCTCCATGACGATGTGAAGAATGCAATGAAACAAGCAGGATTGAAAATTCGTTTAATCTAATAATTTTTTACCATATCGCTTTTTTAGCTATCGACAATCCCTCATGTCGTTTAACGACTTTGTCATAATCCAAAAAATTCACTCGTTCCTTTATGGAATTAAAAATAGAAGCATCCAATTTGTCATCAAATTCATTTTTCTCGTTGCAGCGGCAACAATAAAGAACTCTGCCGAAAAATCTTGCAATTCATAAAATTTGGAAAGAGAGTTCTTTATATCAGTTGTATGTTCTACTTCATAAAAAAACGACGGCATGTTTCTTTCATTGAACCATATGACGTCAACCGTTTTGGCTTTTCTTAGAATAGAATCATAAGTAAAATGCGGAATCTCAGTAGTATCAGTAATTTCTGCTAGCTTTTTCCCAAGAAACTTGCGATTTTTATCCTGTGCAGGAACATATGTGGTCAGTTTCTTAAACTTTCCTATTTCAACCAACAATCCCTGATAATATCCATGGTCAAATGATTGTTCACTGTTTTCATCACCGATTTTCAAATCAAGGCGTTGCAAAACTTCTTTTCGGTAATTTTCCAGAGCCCACAATCCAGGTCTAATCTTGAAAATTTGGTCGCTGTCTTGAACAATCCTTCGAACACTAGCTTCCGGAGTTTTCGTTTTCCATTTAGAAAAATCAACAATTTCATTCAACCGTTTAAAAGTCGCAAACCCGCCTTCTTTTTCCATCGCCGCAATAACTTGCTCGGTCTGAGAAATTGTTTTCATATACGAACCTTTTTTATCTGTTTTTTAATTCATGTTGTTGCATGCCAGAACACCTCTCTGAAGAATGGGTTGCCAGCAAGCCTATCCCTAATTTTAACAACATTTCGATGAGCTAGTTCTATCAAGATACAATTTCGCTTCAAATTCAGCGCGGCTTCCCCCACGACGC
>CAMJNF010000170.1 GCA_946407235.1 uncultured Fibrobacter sp.
TATTTCGAAAGGTTCGTCCTCTATCTTCTCATAATGGGGGTTATGCCTTCAAAATAATTTTCAATAAAATCAGCAAACCTCTTGACAATTTCTTGAAATAGTGTATATTTGTGCAGTAGTTGCTGTTTCGCCTTTATTTGCTTGTAGGCGAAAGGAGTTTTTATGAGTGAAAAAGATGTTGTTCCGCGAAGATTGATATCTTCTTCAAAATCACCAATTGTGATTTTGAACGCTTTAAAACCAGTCGGCAAGACCGATTTTTCCCTAATTTTTGATTGCAAAATGCCGCAAATTTGCTCAATTTGCAAGAAAAGTGCTTATTACATGGCGGAAAGTGGGGTGAAAAGTACACTTTCCGCAGCGCAATCGGGCTTTTTTGGCGAAATCTCCATGATATTGACATTCTTTTGCCGATACTCTACTTTATAGGATATTGAAAAGGCAAAGGAGTTGAAAAATGAGAAAACGTGATGCCGAAGTTTCTGATTTGGACATAGCAGAACTCCTTGATTCGGAGGAGGTCGTAAAACTATTTTTAGAAGAGGCTCTTGCGGCAAATGATCCCGTACTGTGGCAACGGGCCCTCAGTTATGCGGCTCGGTCTGCGGGTATGGCAAAAATTGCTAAAAAGGCGGGCTTGAATCGTGAAAGTCTCTACAAGGCTCTAAAAGAAGATGCCCATCCACGATTTGACACTGTTATGCGTGTACTCAACGCAATGGGCTTGAAGCTTACCATAACGCCTTGCGTTGCTGAAAAACAGGCAAAGTATTCCGCGAATTAAATCGTAAAATTTATCGATGCAGAAATGAATTTGTAAAAGTTGTTTTTTTAGCGTGTAAACGGAGTGAGGTAGTATATGAGCAAGCAGAATGTGTCGACTTTTACCGCATCAAAATCAGCCGACAAAGCCGATTTCTCTCTGATAGATGAAAACTTCTTGAAGTCCCGAATCTACATGGTTCGTGGAGTCAAGGTGATGCTTGATTCCGATTTGGCGGAAATTTACGGGTATGACAAAAAGGTTTTCAATCAGCAGGTAAAGAATAATATTGAAAAATTTGACGATGATTTTCGGTTTCAACTTGACCGCCATGAAATAGAAAATCTAATATCCTCATATCCGGCATCAGACTTGAAGTCAAAATTTTTGACTTCAAGTTGGGGCGGTTTGAGAAAAATGCCTTTTGCTTTCACTGAACAGGGTATTTACATGCTCATGACAGTCCTCAAAGGAGAACGGGCGATTGCTCAGAGCAAAGCTTTGATTCGCCTTTTCAAGCAGATGAAGGACTATATTGTTGCTGAAAACATGCAGTTGCTTGGCGCAAAATGCGATCCGCATATTTCCTCTTATATGGTTCAAAATACAAGGGAAATCGCTGAAATTCGTGGTGAACTTGCCGAAACTCGTACGGATGTTTCTGCAATGAAGTCCGATTTGCAAAAGGTAATGGAAAACTTCATCGATCCTTCAACATTGAAGCATTTCCTGATTCTGAACGGCCAAAAATTGGAAGCCGATGTTGCGTACGCGCAAATTTATGGTATGGCAAAGAAGTCGGTGGTCATTATTGACAATTATGTGGATGTCAAGACTTTAGATTTACTGCGGAATGTCGCCAAGGGTATTGTCATTACGATTTTCAGTGATCAATATGGAAGAACCCGGTTAACCGAGAACATGCTGGCTGATTTTAGGGCCGCGCGCCCAGATGTTGTGCTTGAAGATCCGAAAACAGCTGGAAATATATTTCATGACCGCTATATATTGCTTGATTTTGGTTCAAAGAACGAGAAAATATTCCACTGCGGAGCATCTTCCAAAGATGCCGGTAACAAGATTACGTCTATTGTTCAGTTGGATGATGTTTCGGTTTACCATGCCGTGTTTGAGAATTTGTTATGAACTGCTTCGTCTTCTATCTTGCTGAAAGGCCTTCTTTTTACCAGTATCTAGAAGCGCAGAACCTTGCCGTCAATACGATGGAATCTTATTGCTGGACTGCGGATTTTTTCAAGTCGCATTTCGGGCGGTTCGGTCGCAAGTCGCTTGCGGATTACAAGAACTTTCTTCTCGAAAATTTTAAACCAAAGACGGTTAACTTGCGGATTCAAGGTATTAACAAGTATTTGGATTTCGCAGGCAAATCGAAACTCCGCGTCAAGAATGTCAAGGTTCAGCAGAAAAGTTTTCTAGAAAATGTTATCAGTAATGCGGATTACCAATTTTTGAAAACGAGCCTATTGCAAGAGGGGCAGACCAAGTGGTATTTTGTTGTGTGGTTTCTTTCGGCTACGGGCGCCCGCGTGGGGGAGCTTGTGAAACTCAAGGTGGAGCATGTGGAGTGCGGATATTTCGATATCTACGGGAAGGGCGGAAAGTTGCGGCGGCTCTACATTCCCGAGACATTGCAAAAGGATGCTCTGCATTGGTTGGAATGTGAAGGTCGTTTTAGCGGATATCTTTTCTTAAACCGTTTCGGCAAGCAAATCACACCGCGGGGAATCGCATCGCAGCTGAAAACATTTGCAAAGAAGTACGGCCTAGACGAAGTCGTGGTTTACCCTCATTCGTTCCGTCACAGGTTCGCCAAGAATTTTTTGGAAAAGCGTAATGACATCGCTCTACTTGCTGACCTCATGGGACATGAACATATCGAAACGACCCGCATCTATTTGCGTCAGACGGCAAGCGAACAGCGTGAGGTTGTGAATAAGGTCGTGACATGGTAACTGATGGTGTACTGTTGTTATGGTCGAAAAGTGTACGTGAAAAAGCTGCGGCGTATTGTTTTATTCAAGGCAAAAAAAATCCGCAAAGAAATGCGGATTTTAAATAAACTAATTACCTGGCCTTCTTCGGGGTTTTGTCCAGTTTTTAGAACGCCTGGTAAATCTTTAGTATCGCGAGGATTTTGCCGATGATTGCCGGGATTCCCGGGCACAAGAAGCAGAGGATGACGCGCGTCACACGGTTCTTCCACCAGCGCTTGACTTGCCAGATATCGTCCGTAAGAGTTTCCATTTCTTGTACGCGTGGAGGTCTTACGTAAACTTGCGTGAGTGCCGTGAAAAATCCGACCCCGATAAGCGGTGTGAGACCTGTAAATGGAGCCATGACCAGCGCCACAAGTACGGTCAACGGATGGCCGCCCGCGATGATGGCTCCCAGCATGGCGCCACCACCAGTGTACATAAACCACTGGAGGCTCAACTGCCCGGCCTTCTCGATGCCTGCAAAGTAGCCGATAAGCGCGATGCTTGCAATGATGGCTAGCGTGAATGTCCAGCCGAGAATTTTCCAAATCGACGTTCCCTTCGGAATGACGGAGATGGATTCTTCGCTCGGGAGTTCCTTGTCTTCTTCGATGATGCTTGCGATGCCGCGCATGTGACCGGCGCCGATGACGGCAATGACTTTGTCCCCTTGTGCGTTCTTAATCTTGCTGGCGAGGAACTGGTCGCGTTCGTCGATGAGCACTTGCTTGACTTCGGGGAATGTGTCTCCGAAATCCTGCATCATGGAATTGAGCGCGTCCTTTTCTTTGATTTTCTGGAGTTCTTCTTCGCTAATTTCTGTTTTGTCGAAAATGCTTGCGAAAAGTCCGCCGAGCAAACTGAACTTGCGGTACCATGGAGTGCATGCCCAGGTGCGTTTGAGGGTAATCTTGATATCGCGGTCCGCGAGCACAATAGGGATGTTTTTCTCGTTTGCAACGTCGACCGCTTCCTTGAGTTCGGATCCGGGTTTTACTCCGGTCTGTGCTCCCATGCGTTTCTGGTAAGAGCCGAGCACTAGGTTCGCGATAAGGGTGGCAAGCTGCTTCTTTTTGATAACATCTCTCAGGTCTGTATTTTTCCAACGGTTAGGGTCTTGGATAGACTTGAGTCTTCCTTCGTCGAGTTCCACACAAACTGTGTCTGGGGATTCGGTTTCGATAGTCTCGTGAACAAGATCTTTGGAAACTTGCGAAATATGGGCGGTCCCGACAAGGATAATTTCTCTGTTGTCCTTGGTGTGGATTCGGTAGATGTCGGACTTTTCTTCTGACACTGGAGCTTTGAATTCTACAGTCTGGCTATTTGCTTCGTTCATACGGTAGACGTAATGTAGAAAAAGATGGGGGCGTTTTTCAAAAAGTAGTGATTTTAGGCACGTTTTGTGGTGAAATCGTGAGAATTTAAGAATGACATATTTTTTAAATAAGAGTATATTTTGATAGGATTTTTTTTAGGAGGAGTACCCCATGAAAAAATTATTAGTTCTTTTGTCTGCAATGAGTTTGTTCCTTCTGGGTTGCGCTGGCACCCCGCAGGAAGATACAGGCGAGGCCTTGGATAATGCCCTCGTGTCTTTCACTTCTAGTGTCCAGAGTTCTCGCTGGCAAGAAGCCCTTAACTATGTGACTCCGGATGAAGCTCGCCAGATTGGTACTTCGGATGGATACGAATTTTTGCCGGAATACCAGACGGCTGCAAGTCGCCTCCCGCTCTCCACGCTCCGCAAGGCCGGTCTTGGTGTCGATAGCGATGGTCGTCTCGTGGGTATCAAGGCTGTTATGGACGAAACCAACGAACGCTACAAGGTTTCCGAAGACCAGGCTAAGGTCGGCACGAACCTCAAGCAAATGGAAGATGACCGTATCAAGCGCCGCCTCGAAGAAGGTCAGAAGATTCTCCAGGAAGAAGAAGCTACTGCCCATCAGGAACAGCAGGTCGAAGTCCTCACTAACCGCCTTACGGACGACGAAAAGCGTAAGTATGGCAGCACCGGAGAACTCCTCGCTCCGGAAGCAACCCGTGACGATGGTACGTCTGAAGAATCCTACAACGGCTCTTACAAAAAGTAATCGAATCGTTTTGACTCAAGCTTTTTTGTAGATTACCCCTCGACATGTTCGAGGGATTTTTTTTAGGAGTTTTCCATGAAAAAAATATTAGCTCTTATTTATTTGTTAATAGCCTTTGCTCTTATGGCTTGCGGAAATGATTGGAGCGTTGGCCCGGATGATGGCGGAGCTTCTTTTAGCAGGCGTTTCCACTACTATTACGAAGTGGACTGCCGTTATGATGCCTTTGGACAGCCCTATGATTGCTCTGACATGTATTCGATGTCGCCATCTATGACCGTGGATTTGCGGATTACTAGCGATGGTTACGCAACGCTTTGTGTTGACGATGAATGTTCCTACTATGGCCCGCGCGATTACGATATGAGTTACGATCACGGGAGTCGCTATTACGATTTTGTTGGCGATGATACCAGGATGACTATTTACGCAGATGGTTCTGAAGTCGTCTATATTGACAGTTACGAGGGCAGAGCTTACTACTATTACCGAGATTACGACTACTACTATTAAAAAGGGGCAAATAAAGGGCTTTTTTCGCTTGCTTTAACTATCTACTGTCTACTGCCTACTGCCTACTTTTTCTATATTATGCCCCACTCATGAGTAATTCGGAAAATTTTGTTATCGCCCTTGATGGGGGCTCTGGCACAGGCAAGAGTACCACTGCAAAGATTATTGCAAAGAAATTGGGCATTACCTACCTCGACACAGGTGCGATGTACCGCGCCGTGACGCTTGCCGCCCTTGATGCAGGCCTTTCTGCCGAAGAAGGCCCGGCAATGGACGAATTGCTCTCTAACCTCACACTCGGGTTCGATTCCGAAAACCACATCCTCATTAACGGTGTCTGCCGCGAATCTGAAATCCGTGGCATGCGCGTTTCGAGCAACGTGAGCATCTACTGCGCCCTCCCGTCGGTCCGCGCCGCCATGACCAAGCAGCAGCGCGAAATCGGCAAGAAGCAGAGCTGCATTCTGG
>CAMJNF010000171.1 GCA_946407235.1 uncultured Fibrobacter sp.
CGCACACAAAGCAAGTGCGATCATCGTGAATTTATAACTTTTTGCAAAGCTCATGATTTTCTCCTTCTTTTGGGGAAACACATTTGTTTCAAATGTATAGTTTTTATTTACAATATCAAGAGAAAAAAAAACGCAACATTATTCCAACTTAGAATAGTCTATATGCAGAAATATTCCCCCAAGCGGGGGAACTTTTTGTTATACGTGAAATTTATTGATAAATCATTTTATTCCTGATAGAAGATAAGCGCGTCATATGCGGCCGCCTCCAAAATATTAAAGGTGCTAGCGCCATCTTCCACACCGATCTGGCCATTATTTATTGCATAATAACTCGTATAGCCATTTTTATCCTTCCGTAATCCTAACCCAACAAGTCCGCAAATATTTCCTTTAACATCCTTCGAGTCACATTCGCTCTTTCTCGTCATGGCTGCACCTAAGTTAGTAATCTTATTGTTTTTAAAAACTTTTTCAATTTCTTGGAATGCTTCCTTAGTAGGAATACTCCATCCTGATGGAACAAATTTATCCTTCTCTTTGACTTTGTAAATGAGAATGGGCTTGTTATCTAAACCGTGGCCAACATTAAAAGTTCCTTCACCGACAGCTACATATTGATATTCTTTTCCTGTTTTATCAATGGTGCTAGCATAATTATCGCGGAGCCAAATACGATTGAAAACCTTAACCAAGGGATAATTATGATTCTGAGCTTTGCCATCTCTTAAATCATTTTCACTATTGGGAGGATACTTTTTAGGAACGTAAATCTTCGAAGCTAAATAAGCGTCTTCAACCGTACCCGCATGATGTTCCGTGCCTTCAGGCGCTACACTCGTCACAGAAGCTCCTCGAATATAGAGTTTCTTCGCCGCGCCGAAGTTCATGTTTTCATATTCGACTATGGCGGCATCGGTTCCATCCCAGCTGACACGGGCCGGCTTGTGGTCCTTGTCGCCAATGTAGAAGCCCAAGTTAAAGCGGACCTTGTTGTTGATGACGGGGTAAATGACCATCACTTTTTCTTTGAGGTTCAGGAACGGCACAAATTCCAACATGGCCTTCGCCACCAGTTGTCCGCCCAAGTAAATATCCTTAATCAAGGTGTTGGTGTCCAGGTCTTCTATCTTCGGTACATCGATTTCGGTCACGGTCCCACAGTCATAGCCATACTCAAAATCAGAAGCGACCTGTTTGCCGTTCAAATAATCTTTGAGTTTTTGCTTACGTTCCTTGGCCTTTTCGCCAAGGCTTTCGTCAATCAATTCATAAAGTGGAATTAAGCCTCCATCCGAAAAACCGATAAGAGTTGCTGCGCCGGTATTTTTTGAAACAGACTGTTTCCACTTGTTCACATCTTCGTTATTCAGAATTTTGGAATCCGACAATTTAAGCGCTAAACCATCATCCCCCCCAAGAACATCTATCTCGATATTCACATTCGAAAGGTTTTGTTCCAAACTCGATTTCATTTCCGTACTCACTTCGGCACTCGCGTCAACAACGCCCTTGTACGCAGCCTTGGCGAAAGCGCTGATATCGTATTTGGATGTAATCTTGGATACATCTGCCGTCATCGATTGACGAATGCGCCCGCCAAGCCTCGAACCCCATACCACATGGGTTCCAAAATCACGAACCAGCTTTTTGAACCCTTCATTAGTACTTGGGTAACTTGTATTCAATCCATTAATGGAATTGTAGGCGAATTTTTTCATATATTCTTCAGACTTGAGCAATTCCAAAGGAAGATCAAAACCCGCAGTCTTTACAGCAAGGTCCAGATAGGTCAATGCATATTCATAATTACTCTTATTCGATGTGTTCATATCAAATGCGGCTCCGATTTCTCCCGAAAAGCCTGCTATTCCGCCCTCAACATTAACTTTGGAACTCAACTGGAAACTTATATCGGAAATTGTCGACCCCGTAATACTTGTAGTCTTGAGGCTTGCCTTCGTCGGCCCGATAGAAACGCCTCCATCCTCATTCAATTTTTTGACATCAAAAATTTCACACTTGATAGCTTCATAGTCGGGATAGCCCCCGGTAATGGCATTATAGCCATAGCCAATAGCATAAACCTTGTTACTCTGCGTCAGCTCAGTCACCGCATTATCATCGTAGTCGCCGCTATACTTCTGCACTACGGTAATGGTCTTGTTCAGGGAGGTGTCTTCAGGGAACACAATATGCAAGTCACCCACATACCGGTCGTCCCAATCGTTGGTGGTCAAGCGCACTTGGATAGTGGCATTTCCCTCGCCTGAATCCTGGCTGATTGACTGAATAAAATCAGTCTCATCTTCGATGCGCCATTTTCCGTTGGCTTCGATCTTGAAATCGTAGGTGCTGTCCATCATGTCGAACACCAGCGTGTCGCCGACAGTCTTGCCAGAGACTTCGACTGCAATGGAGTTTCCGTTCCCCCCACTAGGAGAGTCAGAACATGCGACAATGCTTGCGGTTAAGGCGCAAATGAGCGTTAATTCCACAGAAGATTTGTGGGTTTTTGAGTAATTCATGATTACCCCTCCTTCTTAAGAAATGTTTAGGCTCTTGGGCCTTTATGAATGTAAAATATTTTTTTTTGTGAGAATGTCAATAATGAGTGTAAGAAAATTGTATCGAAACTTTAATATTCCAAGTTGGAATGTTTTGAAGAAAAAGAACCAAACTTACGCGATAATTCCAAAATAACTCGCCTGCACTTCGTGCACCTCGTTATTTTGTCGAACCCTCTTCTCGGGTTCTCGACCTTATTTACGAATAAAAGCAAAAACGACACCATAAAGGTGTCGTCTTTGCTTTAGAGCGGGAAAAGGGTTTGTTTGCCCGCAATAATCCTTGCTTGCGCAAGGTTGCGGTCAAACCCTTCGGGCTTGCATTCGCTTCGCTCGTGTCAAGCGCAAAATTTGTCTCTTCGCACTTCGTGCATGAGCCAAATTATGCGAACCCTCTTCTCGGATTCGAGACCTATCTCAAATATAAAATAGAAGAGACCCGAAAGGGCCTCTTCTATTTTAGAGCGGGAAAAGGGTCTCGAACCCTCGACATCGACCTTGGGAAGGTCGCGCTCTACCAACTGAGCTACTCCCGCATTTGTGTAGTCTTAATTTAGTAAAATTAGACCACTTGTAAAGGGATGGGGTCTTTTTTTTCTATCATTGAAACATGCGAAATATGAAGTTTAAATCTGCTTGCGGTGTTTTGACCGTTTTCTTTTGTCTTGGATTTTTGAATGATGCAAATGCCGAAGAACGCTCTTTTTTGCAACGTTTTGCAAATTTCTTTACGCCGAGTGGTTCTGTAACGGGTGATGGTCCGGTCTTTGATGAACTCCGAAGTGTCGAGTCGCAGATTGATAAGGTTGAAGTTCAATATTCTCGTGAACGCCGCCCGGGCAACAAGACTCGCTACCGCAAACAGTTGGATAGCCTTCGCAATGTGCGTGATTCCTTGATTACGGTCATTGAGAAAATGCCGACGTCATCGGCTGTGGTTGCAACTTCTTCGAGTGCGAATGTTGCGCAATCTAGTGCTGCTCTTTCAAGTGCGACGCAGTCTAGTTCTTCTGCAGCAGCTCCCGCGGTGGTGGCGATTCCCGCAAGCAGTGCTGCAAATGTTGTTTGTACTCGCGATACGGTCTTTGTCCACGATACACTTATCGTGCGAGATACCATTGTGATTCACGATACTTTATACGTTGTGCTTGCGAACAAGCCCGAAACAACTCCCAAAACAGCTCCGAGCAAAGCGAAGAAAAAAGCTGATAAACCCTCAGAATGACGTAAAAAATGCGCGGCTTCTCGGCCTTCTTGTCATCCCGGTCCCTGTACCGGGATCGCCTTCTTGTAGAGCGTTTTTATTATTCCTTTATCGTATATCCTGAGCGGAAGTTTTCGATCAAGCAACTGCTGATGCTCACGCTTGTATCGTATTCGGGAATGTCTTCGCGCTTGACCCAAGTGGCACAAGCGAGTTCTGCTTCTTGCATGTGAATCGTCGGATCGCCATCGAGTTCTGCGGTGTAGCCCGAAATGAGCGATTCCGAGAACGGCCACGGCTGGCTGCCAAAGTACTTGATGTTCTTCACTCGGACGCCTGCTTCTTCCATGACTTCACGCTTGACGGCCTGCTCGAGCGATTCGCCGATTTCCACGAATCCAGAAATCAGGAACATGCGCGTCTTGTCGGGATTGTCCAAGTTGCGAGCCATCAAAAGTTCATTGCCGTTGCGTACTGCAACAATCACGACCGGCGAAATCTTGGGGTAGACCGTATTCTTGCAGCTCGGGCAACTCATGGAGCGTTCTTTGATTCCGCGCTTCATGAGGCATCCGCATTTACCGCAGAATTTGTTCAAACTTTCCCACTTGGCAATGTGTGCAGAAGTTGCACCGCCGAGGCGTTCCAAATGGCTTTCTAGTGTGCGGAACGTGCGATTGCCGCGAAACTCGTAGCCTTCCGGAATTTCAGGCAAGTTTGAATTGCACAAGAAATAAGCGTCACCGTCGATGCTGATCAAGTAATGACATTCGCATTGCGGAAACTCGCTCACACGCGGAATTTCGTAATTGTCTCCCGACTTCTTGAAAAGTGTCTGCTCGCCATTGAAAATAATCAAGTAGTCAGTGGGCTTGGGTTCAATGGTCTTAAATTCGTTATTCAGCTTGTGCGGTGCAATTTCGTGAATCATAGGGGAGTTATTAGTTGTTAGTTGTGATATTGTAAATAGGGAGATTCCCGATCGAGTCGGGAATGACACATTCCGAGGACAGCGAATAAAAAATGATGTCAGAAAGAGTAGTAAACATTATAACGTGAAAAAGCTTTTATTTCTTATGGAATAATTTTTTGGCGGTTGAAACGCCCACGAACGAGAACAGAATTCGTCCAATCATTTTGGGGGCGCTTGTAACCTGCGGGTAGATGTGGCGTGCGTTGCGGACAATCCATGGGAACCAAAGCGGAGATAAAAGCGCATGGCTAAAGCGCAATTCCAGGAACTGAATGAACTTGTCCAAGAATCGGCGGCTCTCGTCTGGCAGTTTCTCGAAAACGTCCGAGCCTCTTACTGCCTTTGCCCATTGCAAGTTTGTTTGGAGTTTTTCGCTCCAAGTCTTGTTGCCTTCGCCGATGGCATTGCTCTCATGAATGCGGTAGTAAATAACTTTATCTGCAATTGGTGCGTAACCATTTTCTGCAGTGGCGCAGAGCGTAATCCATTGATCGTGAACAGGAATGTCTTGCGGAATCGGGAGGGCCGTCTTCAATAGCCCGGCTTTGAACGCAACCATGCATCCGGTGACGTTCGTGTATCCGGTGAGGAGTGCGCATTGGCTCAAATGTTCGACAATCCCTGCTTTTTTACGCCACGATTTTTCGATGATATTTCCTTCTCCATCAATAATTTCGGCATCGCCAAAAATCATGGAGCGCTCGCCAATCTTTTGACTCATGACTTCGAGTTTGTTCGGAGCCCAGATGTCATCTTGGTCGGCGAGGAAAATCAAATCATCGTCAGCGAGCATTGTTGCGGCTTTTTCTAACGCTGTCGAAAATGCGGCGCGGTGCCCTCTGTTCTTCTCGAATCGCGTAATTTCAAGCGGGAGTTTGCCTTTGTAACGCTCCAAAATTTCGCATGTAGAATCCTTGGATCCGTCATCCACTGCAATTATAACGTCGGTAGATTTCGTCTGCTGAACGAGTGACTCGAGCATTTCGCTGAGATATTTTTCGCCGTTATAAGTCGCCAGTGTAATGCAAATTTTCATGCTCAACGCCTAACGCCAAAGGATGTGCCACGCAAGGTAAGCGCGGTATGC